>DATFCE010000157.1:0-2598 GCA_035253365.1 Nitrospiraceae bacterium | reverse complement strand
CGAGCTCGGCCTCACGGAAGGCGTCATGTACCGAAAAAATGTCCGTCCGTTCCGTGTCAGCGCAGCCGTGTTCTATACGTACGCGTTTCCAGGCAGCCAAGGCGCCTTGACGACCTATAGCGGAGATGTGATCAATACCCGGCTGATCTTCGAACACATTTTGAACGACAAGAAAGGCCTCGCTTATAACCTTGAGTTCGTCGGCTTACACGGGCTGACCTGGCGCGCGGACGGGCATGCCGTCAACTCCGGACAAAAGAGCGGGTTCACGATCCTAGGACTCGAACCGGTTATTCAATATCGATTTTCCGAAACGGTCGTGGCCGCGGCGGGAGTGCTCTTTACCGTCGCCGGACAAAACGCCATCGATGCGATCTATCCGAATTTTTCTGTCTTCTGGTACTGGAACAAGAGCGGCAAAGTCATCATGCGATAGAAATGTTGTTCTCAGAAGGAGGCGCGATGCATCCCGAACACAGGTTACGCCAGCAAAGAGATATTGAAAATAAAATCATTGTGGCCCTCAAGGGCATCCGTTATGGGTCGGTGGAAATTATTGTCCACGATTCGAAAGTCGTTCAGATCGAACGCAAAGAGAAGATGCGATTCGAGCCATCGGGCCATAACGACGTCTCTTGAAGTTTGCCCAACGTAGTATCGTCCGCCGACCAGATCACTGGAGGCAAGCCTATCAACGTGAGCTGACCGGACTACCGGAGGTTCTCATGCAGGAAAGGATCGTGAAGCATGAGGTACTCCGGTTTGCTGTTTCTATGGTTCGCCGGCCTGGCCTTCGGGATGTTGTCTTCCGCGCATGCCTTTGAAGAAGGCGAGTTGGTGAGAAAGGAAGGACAATGGCAATACAAATCCTCCGAGGACCCCGGATTGAAGTATCTGCTTCTTAGAGGAATCATCACCCAGGAAGAATACGACCGGGGCCTCAAGGTCGTCGAATCAAAGGAGCGACTGTCCAAGCCGAACTACAGCATTGACGTCAACAATGGACTGAACCTCCGTGTCGGCTCCAAATTCTTCCTGAAGCTGCGCCTGCTGACGCAGGTGCGGTACTCCTACCATGATTACAATCAAGCCTGGGGATTGATCGGAGATTCGCGGTCAAATATCGAAGTGCTTGGCGGGCAGGTGGAATTCCGAGCGGTCAAGAGGCAGAGCGACACGAGCGACTTTTCAGTCCGCCGGACTCGCCTCCAATTTCTCGGGTATGCCTTCGATCCTAATTTCCGCTACAACTTTACCTTAGCCATGGATCAAAACGAATGGGATCAGGAGGGCGGCAGCGGAAGAGCGAGCTTGCTCGACGCCTACGTCTCGTCCTGGCATATCCCGTGGGCGACCGTCCAGGTCGGTCAACAAACCGTCTGGTTCAATCGCGCGTTGATTACCCCCATCGCCACGTCGGCGTTTGCCGACAACATGATTGTCCAGAACGCCTTTGCCGCCAATCTCATCAATCGCCGCGACATCGGCATTAACATCCTGAGCATTGAGGACCAATACCGCTTCAACTATGCCATCGGAATTTACAACGGCACAGGAGCCAATCTCACACGCGAGGGCACCTCGGTGAGCCAGGCATTGCCGAACAACAACAGCATTACTCCCGCCGCACTTCGCCGCACGTACAACTACGACACCCGCTTCCTCACCGGCGAGATGATGTATACCATTCGACTTCTGTACAAAATCTCAGGCAATCCCGGCTATGGCCAAGGCGACATCTTGAACTCCCGTCGCCCTCAGGTTGCCATCGGCGCGGGGTACGCCTACGATCCCGCCCAGAACTATTTGAGTTCCATCAGGTCCGATATCGTGGACCGCACGTTTCGCCAGGGCGTGGCGCGAAACTTCAATAGCCGGTTGCTCGGCGGCGGCATCTACGATTTCCAAACCTATGAAGCCGATTTTATCGCCAAGTACCAGGGGTGGTCGTTGCAGACCGAAGGATACTACCGGCATCAGCGCGTGCGCAGCCATGATTCGCAAACCATCGCGTTCGATCCCGCGACACAGCCATTCGGCCCTCAAGTTGAATTGGGCCAAGCGTGGGGCTGGTACGTGCAAGTCGGAAAATACGTTATCCCTCGAAAGCTTGAGATCGCGGCTCGATACGGGGTGTTTGATCCCTCGACCCGCCAAACACATGACCTCATCAAGGAGTTCGGCGCCGCGATTAACTACAGCTTCGACGGCACCTATAACAACCGGCTCGTCATTGACTATTCGAACGTCACGATGGGGAGCGGAGGCGGCGCACCGGATCGACAACCGTGGGAGACATTGCCCGGATTTGGCCGCGATCTCGTCGAAAATAGATTCAATGTGCAATACCAGTTCTATTTTTAACTTCCAAGCGGGTGCGTCCCATGAGGAGAACAACAATGATGACCCGACAACATGCGGCCGCTCTGGCATTCGCCACGACTCTGATGATCGATCTTTTTATCGGACAGCGGGCGTACGCCGATCACCCGCACACGCTCATGATCGCCGCGGCGAACAGCCTCAAAGAGGCGCTCCGAGCGATTCTGCCGATCTTTGAGAAAGAGCAAGGAAATGCGGAAGTCAAAGTGGTGTGGG
>DATFCE010000156.1:0-3421 GCA_035253365.1 Nitrospiraceae bacterium | reverse complement strand
CGCGGTGGCTGCCGGAGACCGGCGAAGTTCACATCGTAGAGGTCGGCAGTTTTGTCGGGGGCTTCCTCGTTGCGGGGCAAGAGCGCGGCTGGAACATGTTCGGAGTGGACCCGGGTCATGAGGTCGTCGCGTTTTGCCGGGAGCGCGGGCTTCGGGTCCACCGGGGAGCGTTGGCGGACGCGCCGTTGAAGCCACAGTCCGTCGATGGCATCGCGATCTGGAATACCTTTGATCAACTTCCTGACCCGCATCCGACGCTGAAGGCCGCCCAACGCGTGCTGCATCCGGGCGGTCTGTTGGCGCTTCGCGTGCCGAACGGAGCATGTTTTCAATGGGCGGAAGCCGCGATGCGTCGGTGGCCTCGGCCGCTGAGACGATGGCTCCGTACCGCCATGGCGTGGAATAATTTATTTGCGTTTCCGTACCTGCAGGGCTATTCCTTGCCGACTCTCGACCGGCTGCTCGCGCGCTACCAGATGCAGAGAATCTCGGCCTATCCCGATACGCTCGTGCAGTTGGCCGATGCGCAGACGAAAGCCTGGGCAGCGTTGGAAGAGCGCTTGGTGAAGACCTTCTGCCGGGTAGCCTGGTTGGTCGAACGCCGGCGAAAGCCAAATTCGATGACCGCGGCGCCCTGGCTCGATGCGTATTATCGGTACAATCCCCATCATTAGATGGGACAGGAACGCGATGAATAACACCGAACGCGAGCACATCGAGACCGCCGAGCGGATACCGGCGCGCGAGGGCTATGACCGTTGGGCCCCAAATTATGATGATGCCGACCCTTCCACCTTGCTCGACGAGCCGTTCATGCGGGCTCAATGCGAGCCGCTGGAAGGCCTGCGTGTGTTGGATCTGGGCTGCGGAACGGGGCGCTATCTGCGGCAATTGCATGGAACCGGCGCGCGCATCACGGCGTTCGACCTGTCACAGGCCATGCTCTTGAAAGCCCGCGGTGGCGTGCCAGACGCTGCTTCGACGATGTGGGTTCAGGGAAATGCCGAATACTTGCCGTTTCGCCCCGGCAGCTTCGATCGCATCGTTTCCGGGTTGGTCCTCGATCACGTCACGAGGTTGGATCGGTTCTTTACCGGGGTGGCCGACGCGCTGGCACCCGGAGGACGAGCGGTCATCGCCGCGATTCACCCCGACATGCAACGACTGACCGGCCCCGCCGTACGGTTTGCCACAGGAGATCAGCAATGCCGGATCGAGGGCATCATTCACGAAGTGGCTGACGTGCTGAAAGCGGCGACACATGCCGGCCTTTCCATTGCCACCTGTGAAGAACCGCGCGTGACAGAAGCGCTGGTCGACCGGCATCCTCACTGGCAGAGCCGCTTGGGAAGTCCGGCGTTGTTGTTGCTGGTCTGTGAGAAACACTAGCTCAAGCCATCGTCCGGAAGAAAGACGTCAAGACGCCGTCACCTCATCCGCCGGTATCAAGCGGTGCTCGCGAATGTGCCGCCGAATCGCAGGAAGCGCCTTCCAAAAGAGCCACGCCGTCAAGAGTGTGATCAGCCCCCCGCAGATAACGATGGCGGGGGCGGGCAAATAGGTCGCGCCCGCGCCCGCGAAGATACTGCCGAAGATCGTCAAGCCCAGAGATAATGTGGCAAAGAGACTGACGACTCGCCCGCGCAACGCATCGGGCACAAGACTCTGTAACAGAATATTGATCCCCGCTAAGCTACTGACCATGCCGAACCCGATGGCCACCATAGCGGCGGCAGACAACCAAAATGAGGAACTGGCTGCGAATGCCAACAGGCCAACCCCGAATAGCCCAACGGAACGGGCAATGGATCTTCCGAGTCCTTTGACGCTCTGCCGGCCCGCGTGGCGCAATGCCGCAGCCAGCGCCCCGGCTCCGCTGGCGGCCATCAACAAACCCAGATCGCCGGGGCCTCCATGCAGAATATCGCGGGCAAAGACAGGTAACAGCGTGCTGTACGGCATGGCCGCGATGCTCAGGACCGCCGTCACCGACAGCACGGCGCGGACATGCGGGGTGTGCCAGGCATAATGGAGGCCTTCGCGTAATTGCTCCCACGCGTCGCCGGAATCCTGCCGCGATTTGGGCGTGAGCCGCATGGCATACAAGCAAACCAGGATGATCCCGTAACTGAGCGCATTAATGAGAAAGCAAATCCCTTCACCGACGGTCGCGACCAGGATGCCGGCCAGAGACGGTCCCACGACGCGTGCTGCATTGAACAGCGACGAGTTCAGCCCGATTGCGGACGGAATGTCGGATCGAGGAACAAGATCGGCCACAAACGATTGGCGGACGGGAATTTCCAGCGCGCTGATGAGGCCGAGCAGGAACGCCAGCATGAGAATCCAGCCGATGGTAATGTGCCCGCTCAACGTCAGAGCGGCCAGCAGAGCGGCTTGCAGAAGCAAGCCGCTCTGTGCCCATACCATGAGCCGGTGGCGCGGCCAGCGATCAGCGAACAGCCCCCCCACCACTCCAAACACGAGAATAGGTCCTCGCGCAATGAACTCGACTAATCCCAGCAGGAACGGCGACCTGCTCAGCCGGTAGACCAGCCACGCCAAGGCCAAGCTCTGCATCCAGGTCCCGCACAGCGACAGGCCGTGGCCGATAAAGAATAAGACATAGTTCCGATGATTCAGCGCGCGCCACGGCGTGCGCTTATTAAGCGACGGCGTGACCCGTTCGGCGGTGCTTGGGGTAATGGGTTGGGCGGTGGGACCGGGAAGGCTCATCCGTGTACCATACCATGAGCACCGCCGCGTGACGGGCACGAAGTCAGTGGAAGGATTTGCGTCCCACGGCATCCGTACGGTACAAGAATGGGTCGTTTCTCAAATCGGAGGCTGCATGGGTACCAATGACAAGCAAGTGATTTTTTCGTTGATCGGCGTCGGACGGGTCCATCCGCCCAAAAAACAGGTGTTGAAGGATATCTATCTGTCGTTTTATTACGGAGCCAAGATCGGGGTGCTGGGCCTCAATGGTTCGGGCAAGAGCACGCTGCTCCGGATCATCGCCGGCGTGGATAAGGACTATCTTGGCGAAATCACCATGTCGAAAGGCTACACGGTCGGCCTGCTTGAGCAGGAACCTCAACTCGATAAGAACAAGACGGTGAAGGAGGTGGTCGAGGAGGGTCGTCAGGAGGTCGTGGCCCTGCTGCGAGAGTACGAGGAGGTCAGCAACAAGCTCGGGGACAATATCTCGCCCGGCGAGATGGAAAAGCTCCTAGAGAAACAAGGCCAGTTGCAAGAGAAGATCGAGGCGGCCAATGGCTGGGAATTGGAGCATGAGCTGGAAATCGCCATGGATGCCCTGCGTTGCCCGCCGTCTGATGCGAAAATCGACGTGCTGTCCGGCGGGGAGCGACGACGGGTGGCGCTGTGCCGGCTGTTGATCCAAGAGCCGGACATTCTC
>DATFCE010000155.1:0-7627 GCA_035253365.1 Nitrospiraceae bacterium | reverse complement strand
GAAGGAATTTTATTTCGAAAAAATATTCGCCCGTTTCGATTCAGCGGCGGAGTGTTCTACACCTACACCTTGCCCGGACATCTGGACGGCATGACCACCTATCAAGGCGATATCGTCAATACGCGGTTTATCGCGGAATACATCGTGAACGAAGCACGCGGCTTTGGGTTCAATCTCGAGTTTGTGACCGTGCATGGAATTCCAGGACGGCTGGACAGCCATCCCGTCACCATCGATCCGGCCAGTTTCAATCTCTTCGGCATCGAGCCGGCCGTTCAGTACAAATTCGGGTCGCTCGTCGGAGCGGCCGGCGTGCTGTTCACGGTGGCCGGTCAGAATGACATCGCCGCGATCTACCCGAACATCTCGCTCTACTACTACTGGGATAGAAACGGCAAAGGCGTGATGCGCTGATATCCCGTCTGCATTTAGGACACCATCCGTCCTCTCTTCAGACTCCAACGTACGAGCCTCTTTGAGAACCGGTGTTCGACTGAGATTTGGATAGCTGAAGGATGGCACACCATCTGCTCTATTGATGGAGTATCGGTCTGGACATACACAACAACATAGGCAGTCATGAAAAACGCCCTACACACGTCATCCGTAAGTTTTGCGTTGGTTGCTGCGACGGTTCTCTTTTCTCTGCCGGCACAAGCGCAGGTCGAGCAACTGACCTTGAATGGATCCGTCAAACAGTATCTGATGAATCCTCATGGCGACGTGGACGGCATCCTGTTGGATGACGGCACACAGGTCGATTTTCCCCCGCACATGGCCAATGAATTGGTTGCCGCCGTCGAGCCGGGGGATGCGGTCAACATCCTCGGCGATCGCCGTGAGAGCAGCACGGCCATCAAAGCCGACGCCATTACCAATCGCCGCACCCGCCGGCCGGGCGTCCAACATGCACCATCCGCAAGCGAGCACCTCATGCCTCCGCACATGAAGCGTTTGTCCATGAAGGAAATGACGGCCGCGGGTACGATCCACACGCTGCTCTATACGCCGCGCGGAGACGTACGCGGCATGGTTCTGACGGTTTGGCGATCGGCCTGAGCGATTCGCCCGGCACGCCGATCGCGGAGACTTCGATGGTTCTGCCGTATTGATTTTCTGTCCCATAGCCTTCGGCATTGATGACTGCGCCGACTTTGAGAATTGCGATGACCTGAAAGCAATGAGAGCGAAGCAGGGATCAGACGAATGACGGAACGAATCCCGACACCAAGCGCCCGCACCCTGCGGGCGCTGGATGCGCTCAATATTTTTCTCGCCGATGTGCGCGACGGGGTCGGCCCGTATCTCGCCATCTATCTATTGGCCACGCAGCATTGGGATCCGGCCGGCATCGGGATCGCTATGTCCGCCATGGGCATTGCCACAGTGGTGGCGCAGACTCCATGCGGAGCGCTGATCGATGCGCTCCGGCAAAAGCGCTGGCTAATCGTCATGGCGGCGTTATTGGTCGGCGTGAGTTGCGCCGCGATCACGATCTTCCCGATCTTTCCATTTATCATCGCCGCACAGGCTCTGAACGGTGTGGCCGCCGCCATTTTTCCACCGGCCGTGGCCGCGATCACGTTGGGGATTGTCGGACCGAAGCAGTTCGCGGCGCGGATGGGCCGGAACGAAGCGTTCAACCATGCCGGAAATGTCGGCGCCGCGTTGCTCGCCGGTCTGGCGGGTTATTTCATCGGCCGCGAATGGATTTTTTATCTGGTCGCCGCCATTGCAGTTGCGAGTATCATCTCCGTCTTGTTCGTCAAAGAGGAAGACATCGATCATGATCTGGCGCGGGCGGCAATCCTTCACGCCGATTCAGGGAGAGAGCCCGTATCCGGCATTACCGCATTGCTTGCGCGCCGCGAGATCCTGATCTTCGCATTCACCGTAACCCTGTTTCATTTTGCCAATGCCGCGATGCTACCGCTCGCCGGGCAACTGCTTTCACAAGACAAAGCGACCGGCGCGTCTCTCTACATGTCCGCGTGCATCATCGCGGCTCAATTGGTCATGATTCCCGTCGCGGCGGTCACCGGCGTGTGGGCCCATCGCTGGGGACGGAAGCCGATTTTTTTGCTGGGGTTAGGCGTGCTTCCCATACGTGGATGTTTGTACACCGTCAGCGACGATCCCTCTTTCATCGTCGCCGTCCAGTTCCTCGACGGGATCGGGGCCGGCATTTTCGGGGTGTTGTGGGTGACGGTCGTCGCGGATCTGACGAAGGGGACCGGCCGGTACAACCTGACCCTCGGCGCCATCGCGACGGCGCAGAGTATCGGGGCTGCTCTCAGTAATCTGACGGCCGGCTATGTCGTCAATGCATGGGGGTACAATGCAGCGTTTCTCATGCTGGCGGGAATTGCCGCGTTTGCGCTCACGCTATTTTATTGGGCGATGCCGGAGACCCGAGACTTGGAACCCAGGGCCGCTCCTCCACTCACGCCCGTAGAGTATCCGATCGCGTGACCTCGGCCGACTCACCATCTATTCCGGCAACACCCACCCTTTTTTCTCGAGGCACCGCTCGGTCGCTTGCTGAACGACGAGCTTCGTCCCTCCTTGATATCGGGGGTTCAACATCGCCTGATTTTCACATGCATTGTAATCCTGCGCAAAGGCATCTTGCGGCTTCGTGGGATGCACCCACTGGACACCGCCGCACGCCGCCAGGGTAAGGACAATGGCTGCTGCAAGGCCAAGACACCACACCCTCATGAAACCCTCCAGAGTAGGTCATTTCCACAGTGGGCCGGAGAATAACCGACGGACTCCAGCAGGTCAAGCGCAGCCTTTATGTTCGACTCACACACAGGGATTGATCGCCGCAGGGTTCAAGACCATCGGGAGTGTCTTGAAACAAATACCCGACTTGCACGGGCGCCGATGCTGGTGTACTCTTTTCCCGGCGCTGGCGTAGCTCAATCGGCAGAGCAGTGGTTTTGTAAACCACCGGTTGGAGGTTCGATTCCTCTCGCCAGCTCCATTTCAAGACTTCGGCGGGATATGTGCGAATGACGTGGTCCACCGACAAGCCAACACAGCCCGGATGGTATTGGGTCAGAAATCTGTGTAGTGACGTGCTGCCATGGACCCCCGCCCAACTGGTTCACATTACCAAAGGGGAAGAGGATGGTGGATCATTTATCACGTATGTCGGCGCTTATTATGGCGACGAAACCGATGAGGAACTGACCGAGGACATGGACGATGTGACCGGTGAATGGATCGGCCCCTTAGAACCGCCGGCTTAAACCTGGCCGATTGGTGAGTCGGCGGTCTGGTCAGAACGCACGCTCTTACACGCCGGCCGTGCTGCCGCTCCCTCCTTCCCCATGATTCTGTTCACGCCGAAGTTCCTTGAACACGCGTTCAACCAATTCATGAAAATCAGTTTTCAGCGTTTCACCGAGCGTCTTCGGCTGACTGATCACCCCCAGTGAGTCCAGCTCTTCGCTCAGCTCATCAGGAAGACGCTGTGCGGACGGCGCCTCTGGCTCATTCTCCGCAATGTCGGTCTGACGCGCAATTTCAATCTGCTCCCCCAACACCCGATGCAGAACATCCTGATCTTGTCCCGTTAGAATTCCTTTGGCCGCCAGCAAATCGATGAGCGTCGTGGTATGCGCCGCGCGTGCATTGAGTTCTTCGGCTAACCGTTGCACCATTGCCACCACGGTGAATAAATCTTTTGCGGGTATCTCCATGTGTGCTCCGTATTCAAAAGAACATCCATTTCGGCTCACGAGAGAGGATCGCCGTGATCACAGAGCTTCACCAACGACGCTCGATACATTATGGCCGGAGATCTGAGCGGCCTGAGAGGCGGAGCACGAACGATGTCGGCCAGGACAAGGGTTCAATCCGTTAACACCATCGTTTCGGACGGGATCACGATCGTATCGCCGGGCTTGAGCAATACATTTTCGTGGCGGGCATCTTTGAGCACGATATCCAAATAGCTCGCCTTGAGTTTTTCTTCCTTTCCTTCGCGTGAGCGGAACACGACCAGCCGATTACGCGCCGCGGTCGGGGTAAAGCCGCCGGCCATCGTAATGGCCTGCAGGAGTGTCGTTTTACTTTTTAACGGGTACCGTCCGGGCTTGGCCACTTCCCCCAGCACATAGAAACCGTAACTGTTGACCTGTTGCACGATGATGGAAACCGTGGGGGTCTCTTTAAATTGCTTGAGACTCGTGGCGATCTTGCCCATCAGTTCGGCAGGGGTCACCCCATTGGCCTCGATATCCCCGAGTAATGGCAGGGATATACGCCCATCAGGCCGAACGGCAACGACCTTAGAGAGATCGGCGTTCCGCCAGACGCTAATCTCCAAGACATCTTCCGGGCCAATGTAATAATCCGGCGTTACAATCAACGAATCTTTTTCGGCTTTGCCTGAATTAGAAGTTGGATTCTTCGTGGATCGCGTGTCTCGGGAATCGGGATGGGGGCCCAATTCTTGACTCGATACGCATGGAGCCGTGCCAAGCATGGTGACTCCGAACAACGCCCATGTCAAAATAGCCAGCCTGTGTCTACGCCTCACGAGGACCTCCGTTTCCTTATGCGTTCTGATGAAGTATCGCGGTGAATCATCGCCTCTTGAACAAGCATGAGCCGAGTTCCATGACACGATCGCGCGTACTTAGCAGGTGTCAAGGTGTCCACAAATAGGAATAACGTGCAGGCCCGTGTACTGGAATGTCCTACTCAGTTGAACGAGGATACTCCCTTGCGCGGCGACGCCCCCGACGCGAATGAATCCGCAGAGCTGAAAACCCGGCTGCCCTCCTCTTTTTGGTGAGGCGTGCCCTCTGAAGCGATCGCCACTTCCAGCGTGACAGCGCCGTGAATCGTGGTCGAGCGGGACAACGCCTCTGCAAGTTCTTGGTGAGTCGCTTTCAAGAGAATGCCGTGTTTATTGATCACGAGCAGTCGCCAAGGAATTCTGATGGTGTGCGGACCATCCCCGACTGTCACGTCCGCGTAGGCGATCTGCCTTGTCGTTGAGTCGATGATCAATTTTTTAATCGAGCCGAGCTTCTTGCCTTTTAAATTCTTCACCGTCCATGTCTGATGATCCATAATATACCTCAATATACCTCATGGATTTTGTATGGCGTTTCACCGTCCGAACCGTCTACCGCCATCACGCAAGATGCTACATCCTAGAGCAATGTACTTATTCTTGATATCGGGATGATCGGCAGATTGGTGTCCATTTTGCGCCGACACCATTGGGATACGCGCCATTTTTGCCATTACAGGAAGTTGCGATGGGGAAGGAAATCTGCGGAAGGCAGTATTAAGTCCTTGACCGGGAGTGTGATTACTATAGTACAATGCCCTCACGCCAGTCTAAACATCTCATGCCGCTCAGGCGTGATAAGGAGGAGAACACCGATGAGTAAGATCATTCTTTTTACGTTCACAGGATTGTATGTGACGCTGGCTCTTGTCTGGCAGGCGGATGCATTTTTCACCAGAGATCAATGGCTCAGCCATCCGACAAACACAAATACCGGTACCGCTCAAGCGGTGACCACGAATCCGACTCTCCAGGTGCCGACCGTTTCACAAATTACGACTTCCACATCGACCAGCGTGCCCACCGGTTCCACCGGCACGACAGCAACGAGTCCGCTCGGCACGCAGCAACCGACAGTCGTCAATCCAGAGCCGACCACCATTATGCTCCTCGCGACCGGCCTGCTGGGAATGGGGCTGTGGCGTTTCCGCAGCAAAAGCTGACGCTCTCCCTCCATGGGAGCCTCGATGCGAGGCTCCCATCTTTGCTGACCTAACTTGACTTCGGTGCTGTCCCCCTCTTATGTGATCTTCCGTGACAACTTTCCTGCCTTGCTCCGCAGACGTATCTCTTGACGATCTCTTCTACGCCTTGAAATAATCTGTGAATCGTTTCGGCAAGAATCTGCACCGAGTCTGTTTGGCGTAACTATGCGACTCGATATCGTGTGCGGTCTCATGAGTCTCGCGTTAGTTCTCGGATGCGCCGTGCCGCGAACTCCGCGCGAGGTGTCTGTCTATCCCATTACGTCCGGTTTTCATCGTTCCCTTCCCTCCCGCGACGCCCGCATTCTGATCTGGGGGAAACAACCGGTGAACGGAATGGCCACGACGTGGATTCAGACCCATGGATTCACGGCCGTCCCATCGGATCATATCCGGTCGTTTTTGCCGCCCGAGCTGGTCGGCACGCTCGCGTACACCTCCAAGGATGCGCCGCTCATTCTCACACACGGGCGAGCAGCCCCGGTTGATCTTGTCTTGTTTGCGGATTTTGAGGTCTCGGCCGAAGCGGCCAGCTCGGTGATCGGGGACTTTTCTTCAACCTATATGATGGACGTCACCGTCTGGGGTATCGATGTGCACACGAGCGCCGTCGAATGGAAAGGCAACGCCCACTACCCGCCACGTTCCGACCTGCCGGCCGATGGGTTGGCGCAACTCACCTGCCAGGCGCTCGCTACGGCATGGGGATTTCGTCCGTCCGGGCAACTCGAGATTCCGTCCTCCATGATGTGCACCGCCGGTCAAGCCGAACCCATTTTATTGCCCTGACTGCGGAAGACCGCGATCATTTCCGCGTCTACGGTTCCTGCCCGAATCGTTGCCGGAACATGCGCTGCCGGCGCGAGCTGCCACGCAAGGCCGCAAACAGGTGGCCGCGGAACAGCAGCATGGCGACCGCCACCGGCGGCGTGAACAGCAACAACAGCCATCCGGCTTCCGCCGGGACGCCGAGGTAGCCGAGCCAGGCGGTCAGCAGCATAAACGGAAGGATCAAAATTTGAAAAAAATCGAGCCCGGCGCCTCGCCCAATCCGGCTCGACAGGCCGAAAAAAAACGACAAGCCCAACGGCGCGATGACAATGGCCAACGGCAAGAACCATTCGATCCAGTTTTCAAGGACGAATTCATAGCTTTCGCGCAACACGTCGAGCGGCGAGTCATGGCGGACCTGATAGATGACTTCAGGAGCCGGGTTGAGCAGGATGAACAGCAACAGAAAAATCGCGGCCACGATCAACGCCCCGTTTGGATTGGCCGCCATTCCGCGCTCCAACAGCATGATCGGAACCCAAAGGACGAACCCCACTCCGATGACGTCCCAGAAATACTGCCCGAAACTGTCCCAAATATCCTGTAGAGTGGTGCGACGCGCTCCAGACATTGCTTGCTGAATCAAGCTGAGCGTCGCCCCGATCAGCAGCGCGTTGACGGCGCCGAGGATAAATCCTCCCAGCATGCCTAGCGGAGCGACCGCCTGGGTAGCCAGTACCATCAGCCCGGCGAAGAGGACCACCGCGATGATGGTCATCCATCCACGAGCCAAAGAGCGAACCGTGGCGTGGAAGGCATCTCGATAGAGTTGCAGCAGGGCGTGTATCATGGGCGCCATACGGCGATTCGCATCAGTGATATCAATGATCCTGACTCGCCGGTCCGCCGAATCGCGTCATCCACTGTGACGCGGCCTTGGCGAGGAACACTCGAGGAAGCAACCGGCTCAGTACGGCCAGCATACGACCCCGCCATCCCGTCGTGACGACCGCCGATCCTCGCGCCACCTTGGCCAATGATCGCCTGACCACCTCCG
>DATFCE010000154.1:0-5067 GCA_035253365.1 Nitrospiraceae bacterium | reverse complement strand
GCCCTTGACTTTTCCAACACCGCTTGTGGGTCCACCACGCCCATTCTGAAGGCGTCTGCGGCGTCGGCGCGGATTGTGACCATCCCCATGACAAGACTCTGAGCGAGAATCGTCACGATCGCGGCGATAGCCCACGTGAATGGCCGCCGTTGTCTCCGTCCCATCGAGCTCTCCTTTCCCGTTCTTACCAGACGTGCATGCGGATACCCAAAAGCCAGGGGAGAATAGCGTTCTGAGGATAGCGTGTCAAGGCAACATCTCCTACACCATCCTCATGTCGCGTGCATGAGATAGGTGTTATGTGCTAGGTGAATTCCGTATTCCGCTGTAAACGCGCCGCCGACATCAGTAACAGTGTTCGACTGATCCCCACGCGTTCGGCCGCATGGTGTAATGCGTCAACGAACGAGTCATACAGGAGGCTCCTGCCATGAAGCGGTTTCTTATTGTGATGGCCATCTCTCTCTCATTGGAAAGCCAGGTCGCTATCGCAGCCGGGATGGCGGCGAGCAGTAGCGGGGCGCAGGTGACAAATCAAGGCCAAATCATCCTCGTGACTCCCACCGTCGGCGTGCCGTTCACCTCCGTATCAAGCGGAAGTGTCTTCAATCCTTTTCCATTCGCCGGCGCGAGCGCGCCTCTTGTTTCGAATAATACCAGCGTCTTTAACCCTTTTCCCTTGACCGGAGCAGCGGCGCCGTTGTCTTTCACGGGGGACAGTATTTTTAATCCATTTCCATTGGCGGGCGCGAGCGCGCCGTTAGCGTCGAGCAATACGAGCATCTTTAATCCATTTCCATTGGCGGGCGCGGCGGCCCCTCTCGCGTTTCCAGGAAGCGGCGTCGTTACCGACGTCCGATCCGGCTCCGGAAGCGCGCCCTTTTTCCCAAACAGCGCGGTCGCATCCCCTTCCTCCGTAGCGGCGGCGTCCATACCCACGGTAGTCACATCCCCCTCTATGTCGGTTATAGGAAGCGGGAACGTGCTGAATCCGTTCCCATTGACGGGAGCCGCGACTCCTGTAGTCGTCAATAACACAAGTATCTTTACTCCGTTTCCCTTCGCTGCTCTGACGACGCCTTTGACGACCGCGGCTTTGACACTGGATAACCCGACGGCGGTTTCCACATCGGGGTTCACGCAGGCCCAGGCCGGCGTCTTGATACAGAATCCTGAACCGACTTCGTTGATCTTGCTTGCTACCGGCCTCATCGGGTTGGCCTGGCGAGCCCGCGCGCGGGGCTCGCGGACTGCCAAACTCTAGTCCGTCGGATTTTCATCTCCTCATCTGTGCCCTCTCAGCGTGCGTGCTCGCTGGATGGCGACCGCCTCTTCTGCTATAGTGCCGCGGTGATTACGCGCATCATCTTGATCGTCTTGGATGGGCTTGGGGTCGGCGCACTGCCCGACGCCGCCGCGTATGGCGATGCCGATGCCAATACGCTCGCGCATGTGGCGGCCGCGGTGGACGGCTTGGCTCTGCCGTCGTTCGAAGCGCTGGGGCTCGGCTATATCGGCACGTTCAGCGGCGTCCGCCGCGCAAGCAACCCTGAGGGATGTTTCGGAAAAATGGGGCAGGTCTCAAAGGGAAAAGATTCTACCACGGGTCATTGGGAAATGGCCGGCGTGGTGCTCGATCGTCCGTTTCCCACCTATCCGAACGGCTTTCCTCGCGAAGTGATCGATCCTTTCGAGCAGGCCATCGGCCGAAAGGTCATCGGCAATCGAACGGCGTCCGGGACGCGCATCATTGAGGATTTAGGAGAGCAGCATGTGCGGACGGGAGCGCCTATTGTCTACACCAGCGCGGATAGCGTGTTTCAGATTGCGGCTCACGAGGAGGTCATCCCCGTCAATGAGCTCTATCATCTGTGCCGAACCGCTCGCAAAATACTCCAGCCGCCGCATCAAGTGAGCCGAGTCATTGCGCGTCCATTCCGCGGAGTGCCGGGCGTCTTTGTGCGCACATCGGCCCGCCGTGACTTTTCCATCGAGCCGCCCGATCGCACGCTTCTCGACGTGCTGAGACGGGTCGGCCAACCAGTGGTCGGCATCGGTAAAATCGAAGATCTCTTTGCGGGGCGAGGCGTGACGCGCTCTATTCACACCACCAGCGATGCCGGTGGGGTGGACGAGATGCTGAGGGTTCTCAGGAATGTGGCGCGGGGGCTGGTGTTCGTCAATCTCGTCGACTTCGACACGCTGTATGGTCATCGAAACGATGCCGTCGGATACGCGAAGGCCTTGCAGGCATTCGACCGGCGGTTACCGCACGTGTTGGCGGCGTTGCGCCCCGGCGATGCGCTGGTGTTGACGGCCGATCACGGCAACGATCCCACGACGCCCGGGACGGATCATTCCCGCGAGTATGTCCCGCTGCTCGTCCATGGCCCACGGCTCGCGCGGGGGGTGAACCTTGGCATTCGCCGGTCCTTCGCCGACCTGGGGCAGACGATCTCCGATGCGCTCGCCCGCACGATGTTGAGCCACGGTGAAAGCTTTCTCGATGCCCTGTTGCCGGGATGATGAGCCTATCCGCCGAGGGAGAGGACGGCCGGCCGTAGATATTTACGTAATTTTTATGAGTAAGACTGCGCCATGTCGTTTGAACGTGCTCTGACCGATCTTGGCATTGCCTTGCCGCCTCCGCCCAAGCCGGTGGCGACGTATATCCCGGCTGTGCAAGCCGGCGACCTGCTCTTTTTGAGCGGCATGCTTCCATTCCGAGACGGCACACTTCTGATCGAAGGTAAGCTGGGAAAGGATGTGACGGTTGAACAAGGATACGAGGCGGCACGTGTGGCGTTGCTCAATGCGTTGTCGGTGATACGTCAGGAGTTGGGAACGCTCGATCGCGTCCGGAAAATTGTGCGCATGGTTGGACACGTGGCCTCCGCGGAAGGATTTGTTCAGCATCCCACGGTCATCAACGGGGCCTCCGATCTCCTCGTCAAGATTTTTGGAGAGGCGGGGCGCCACGCGCGCGTCGCGCTCGGCGCAGCGGAACTGCCGTTGAATGCGCCGCTTGAGCTTGAACTGATTGTTCAGGTCCAGACCGGTGCGGTCCCCCGTTAAGGTCCGCGCCTGTGGCGTTCAGGATGCGCGATTGCCCTATCACTCCTCAGGTTGACAGTGAAAAAGAGCGGTTGTTATAGTGATTTGCGCCCTCGTTAGGTGATTTCCTCGCTCTCAGTCTATAGTTCCGACCATCAAAGAGCGATGTCACGCCTTCGGACCGGCCACACTATCCAGGAGTCAATCATGAGGTTCGCCGTTCTCGTATTCATCGGATTCTCGTTTCTCTTTCTCATCCCATCTGCATTTGCCGACACACAGCTGATCCCGAGCGCGGCGGCTGCGGGAGCCACGGTCAGCATCAGTGGAAAAGGGTTCGGTCAATTTCGATCGACTCAAGACAATCGCGTGCTCTTCAATGGCATGCCGGCGCTGATTCAACGATGGGACCCGGATCTCGTGGTGGTCAAAGTACCGTTGCACGCCACGAGCGGACCGGTCGAAGTACGGCGAGGAAAGAAGAAGATCGACGCCGGGTCCTTTACCGTGACCCAGCCGACCATTGAGACGGTGACCCCGTCGAAAGCCGAACCCGGCGGCATTCTTCAGATCACCGGCTCCCATTTCGGAAATACGGCCGGATCAAAGGATCCCAACACGATGTTCGGCGTGAATGATGTGTTGATCAGCGGAGTGCCGGCTAAGATCCGTCGCTGGCGGAACGACAAAATTGAAGTTGAAATTCCGGCGAATGCCGCATCTGGCGATGTGGTCGTGCGGTTAGCCTCGTCCGATCCATTGCCGGACGGCTCGTGCTGCGCTCCGGTGGAGTACAGCGTCAGCAACGCTTCTCCGGTGGAAGTCATTCCGGCGATCCGTATTGATCCAGTCTCGGGACCCGTGGGTACGAAAGTGGTCTTGTTCGGAAAGGGATTCGGAACGACGCGATCGCCGGACGATGCGGTGTTGATCAACGGCAAGCCCGCCGCCATCGCGCAGTGGACCGATGTGCTGATCGTGGTTCATGTGCCGTTGAATGCCAGCAGCGGTCCGTTGGTGTTGAAGCGAGGGAACACCGAGCGTACCTTGGGCGAATTCACGGTGCGAATTCCGAAAGCGACCGGACTCTCCCCCACCAATGCCCCGATCGGAAGCCTGGTCAGGATTACAGGTGAGAACTTTGGGATGTATTCGGAGAGCGGCTCTACGCCGTTTGCCTTTGCTGACTTCAACAAGGGTGAAAACGGGGTGGATTTCGGCGGGGTGCCGGGAATCATCTACCGTTGGCACGATGACCGTATCGATGTGTGGGTCCCGTATAGCGCGAAGGATGGACCGGTCGTGGTGCGACGCGGAGCGACGATTCCCAAACCCGACGGGTCTTGCTGCGCGGAGCAAGGCATTGTCTCCATGGAAGCCGGCGCCTTTACTGTCATGACGCCGAGAGTCGAATCATTCTCGCCGGCGACCGCGGGGTTGGATGACATCGTCACGATCAAGGGGGAACATTTCGGGAACTTTTTAAAGACCACAGAACCGACGCAGCCAGGGCTCAATGAAGGCGGGCATGACTATATGCCCATCCAATTGCGCGAGAATGTGTCCCGCAGCGAAGTGCTCTTTAATGGCGTGGCCGCCATCATCGTCTCGTGGACCGACACGGAAATCAAAGCGCGAGTGCCCCGGCGGCATGCGTTCGGAGTCACAAAAGGCCATGAGTATCTGACCGATACGGCCACAGGCCCTCTGATCGTGCGCCGCGGCTCGTGGGATTTGTTGCCGGACGGTACCTGTTGCACGCCCAAACGATGGGTCAGTGTGGAGGCCGGACAATTTACCGTCCAAGCCAAGGGCCTACCCGAGCAAAATTACTTCGACGATACGGGCCCGCTCCGGGTAGATTGATGCGCGTCACGAGACGATGTCTCATCGGCGGCCTTTCCGTCGCCTGTCTGCTTATCGCGCTCATCCTGAACTTAGGATTCGCCGCAGAAGTCCCCACGACCAAGCCTGCTCTTCAAAAGAGCGGGACGGAAGCCACGCTGCTGAGCG
>DATFCE010000153.1:0-8889 GCA_035253365.1 Nitrospiraceae bacterium | reverse complement strand
GCCGATTCCTGCACGCCGCCGATGGGAAGATGGATGATCTCCTCGTCTGCGTCCCACTTCCCGGGAAAAACCGCTACCGCATGTCCATGTTCGCTCCGCCGGAGTTGCTCCGCCGGCCACAACAGGAGGAAGTCGCTCATGGATTGGTGACGGATGGCCCGAAGCCGACCTTGGCGCACATTCAGGCCGTCGTGGACCGGCTCGCGCCGGCGCGCACCAAGATCGGGAATCTCCGCTGGTCGTCGCTGTTCGGCCTCAGCCATCGGATGGTGTCTCGTTACAGCGTTGGACGCGCGTTCCTCGCTGGCGATGCCGCGCATATTCATCCTCCGACGGGCGCGCAGGGGATGAATACGGGCGTTCAAGATGCGTACAATCTTGCCTGGAAACTCGCGCTTGTGGTGAAAGGGGCGGCGCCCGCAACTTTATTGGACAGCTACAACGCCGAACGGTTACCGGTCGGGCAGGACGTTGTCGGCAGGACCCATCAACAAGCCGAGGCGCAGCGGCGCGGGGAGGCCGAAACTGATCGCGATCGGCTGATGAAAGACTCCCAATTGCTTGTTAATTATCGAGAAAGCAGGTGGGTTGAAGAGGATCTGGCGACGCCCGATGTTCTGAACAATGGTCCTCGCCCCGGCGATCGCGCGCCGGATGTCGTCGGCCTTCGGCGTGAGGGGATCGGGTTTTCGCTTCGGCTGTTCGATCTGCTCCGAGGTACGGCGCACGTGCTGCTGCTCTATGCCGGTCCGGTCGAGCGGGACCACATTCGGCTTTTTGGTGAGATCGCCGCGTCAGTGCAGGCGCGGGTTGGAGAACACATCCGTTCGTATGTGATCGTCGACGCAAATGCAAATCCCTCTGCGTTCGGCGGACTTCCCGTCCTCCACGATGCCGACGGCGCCTTTCGCCGTATCTATGATACCGCTCAGACAAGCGCCTATCTCATTCGGCCCGACGGCTACATCGCGTATCGCGCCTTTCCCGTCCGATCCGACAGTCTCATCAGTTATCTGGAACAAATCTTTTGCTGAAAACAACCGTATTCGTCACTCAGGAGGTACGGCGGGTTCGACACCTGCTAGCCGGAACCCGGCGACAGCAGAAACTCGAAGTCGGCTCTCGTCAGCACCCCCTGCCCGGCTTTGCGCACGGTCCCGCGCATGACGGTTTCATAGAGATCGAGTTTTCTCTGCTTCAGCGCGATCATCTTTTCCTCGATGCTGTGGCGCATGAGAATCCGCACGATGGAGACGGTCCGCTGCTGACCGATACGGTGCGCGCGATCGGATGCCTGGTTCTCCACCGCCGGATTCCACCAGGGATCCAGATGAAAGACGTAGGTCGCTTGAGTCAGGTTCAGACCCTGGCCTCCCGCCTTGAGGCTCAAGAGAAACACGCCCGGCTGCGCGCTGCTCTGAAACTTCTTCACGCGGTCTTTGCGCGCGACCGGCGCCGTGGACCCATCCAGCCGGTGGTATGGAATGGCATGCCGGTCGCATGCGCCCTGCACAAGGTCAAGGAAGCCCGTGAACTGCGAGAAGACCAGGGCGCTGTGTCCTTCGTCCAACAACACCGGCAGCTTCTCCATCAGAAAGTTGAGTTTGGGAGATGGCTCCTCGTCTCGTTTCGTCAAGAGACGAGGCGAGAGGCAGATCTGGCGGAGCTTGAGGATGGCCGTCAGCGCGATGAATTGCGCCTGGCCCGATGTGTGTGTTCGGTACGCCTCGTCGATCGTGGAGCGGACGTGGTCGACCGTCTGTCGGTAGAGCGCCTTTTGCCGATCGGTCAAGTCGAGGAAGACTTCACTCTCGATCTTAGGCGGCAAATCACGAAGGATCTTGGCCTTGGTCCGCCTCAGGATGAAGGGCCGCGTCCGGCGAAGCAAGCGGTCCAACGCGCCGCCATGGGCGCGTTTCAGCTCCTCCTTGAACCGGTCATACTCCCCGAGGAGACCCGGCAGGCACAAATCGATCACTGAGAAGTACTCGCCGATGTGATTTTCAAGCGGGGTGCCCGTCATCGAGACTTTGAAGTGCCCTTTGAGACGGCGGACCGCGCCGGTCGTGTCCGCGTAGATGTTTTTGACCGCCTGGGCCTCATCAAACACGATGACGTGAAACGCCATCCGCTCGAATGCGTCGATGTCTCGCCGAACCAGCCCATACGTCGTGAGGACGACCTCGCCATCCTCGGCATCGAGGGTTCGGGCGCTGCCGCTGTAGACGCGGACCTTCAATCCCGGGGCGAAGCGCGCAAGTTCCTGCTCCCAGTTGAACAACAAACTGGTCGGCGTCACGACGAGATGCGGGCCTCTCACGCGAGCAGGCGGCTGGACCAGATCTTCTTTGATGGCGGCCAGGAGACAGATCGCCTGGAGTGTTTTGCCCAATCCCATATCATCGGCCAAGCAGGCGCCGAACCGGTGTTCGTAGAGAAAGGCGAGCCAGCCATAGCCGTCCTGCTGATAGGGGCGCAGCGTCGCCTGCACGCCTCGCGGGAGCGGGGGCGTGGTGATCCGCGTGAATCCCAGGAGTCGGGAGAGCACCACCTCGTCCGCGGCCGGCAGAGAGACCGTAATCCCCTGTTCGCGAAGAGCCAGCCAGTCGAGAACTTGCAGCCGGGGCACACGCACGATCTGCGTCGCCTCCCGGCTTGATGTGGCCTGTTCCGTGATACCGATGATGGCGCGCAGACGCTCCAACGTGGAGTGATCCAGCACGCGAAGGCCGCGCTGAGTGTCCACCAGTCCGCCCTGTTGGATGGCCGTCCGCCATTCCGCTTCGTCCAGCACTACGCCATCGCACCGGATCTCCGGCCGGACTTCGAACCAGTCGATCCCGGTTGCATCCGACGTTCCACGCGCCACGTCCAAGCTCCAGTCCCATCGAGAGGCCTGGATCGGCTTATCCTGATAAAGGAGTTGGATGCCGGCCACGCTCAGCTTTTCCAACAATTCCGGCAGTCGTTGGAACAGCATCCGGGTGTCGATGGCCATTTCGTCGCAGCGCTGCATCCCGCGAAAAATCTCCGGGCCAAAGACTTCACCGGGAATCCGATACAGCAGAGCCTCGCGGGTCTTATCCACCGGCCGCAGTTTCCAACACCCCTCGAGGCGTAGGTCCTGACGCATAAAGGCCGCCAAGGCGCGCTGCAGAATCCAACGAGCCTCGGTCATGACCGAGCGCGATCGGAAATCGTTCCCTTGCAACGCGACCTTGATGCGCCGATCCCGCTCCTTGGGATTCGTGACGGACAAAAGGTCGAAGAAGGCCTCATAGAGGGCGGTCTTGCGTTTCCGTGCCCGTAACGGGGCAATCAGCGCGGGATCATGCTCCAGATAGGAAAAGAATCCAAAGACAGATGCGCTGGGCGCCATGCTGCGATCGGCCCACCGGCATTCGGCTCGCAGTCTGTACGGCGCGGGCATCTCATGGGAAGCCGAAGCCGATGGCGGAATCAGAACCAGTCGGTACTCCGGCGTCTCGGCGGCCGGCGCGGAGTTCCGCTGAAGGAGCGACTGCGTCCGGCCATTTACCGTCAGGATGAGATCACTCGCCACGCGGTCGGCGTGTTTCTCGATGATGTCAATTTGCGTGGTCTGGAATTCATGCAAGGGAAAGGTCATCGCCAGCTTCTCGCTTCGACTCTGCCATTGCCTCGCACCGGACTGATCCGGCAACAGCACCTGCCGCACGTCGCTGCCGACGGTCCCTTCGGCCGTGAGAAATGGATCGTGGATGTCCATGCTTCGTTGAAACGCGAGCCACGGTGTCCATCCCTGCTCGTCCTCAAGGCACAGCAGCCGCCTGCCGTCCAAATCGGCCACAAATGACCGGAAGTGCACGAAGCGTTTCAGTTCGATGTCCTCCACCAGGCAGACCGCGCGCACTGTGACCTGATCCTCGATCACGTCCAGCGCGGTCTTGCACAGGCATTTCACCGACGGGTCCCACCGGAGCGGAACCGCTTCCTGGCGTGTTTCCAGAGTCAGCGGATACGCGCCGCCGTCGCGCCGCAGATACTGTAGCAGCGGATCTTCGCCGTAGCCGGTCATGAACGTGGAGGCATGAAGCAACGGGACCAGTTCCGGCGGCAAGGTCTGTGACGGGACCCAGCCTGATGACCAGGTGATCTTCATCCCATCGCGGCGGAGAAAGACCGCCGGCGGGTTATGCCGCGTATCAATGACGATTTCCATGCCCGTCTTCGAGCCGACCGCGTCACTGTGCCGGTCTGGGCTCCCGGAACTAAGCAGCTCGGCTGTCAGCCTGCCGCGATGCTGTCCTGCGAACCCCGGAAGTCGAAACGCGTCCGGCAAGATCAGATTCTTGGTGGTGAAGCAGGCGCAGACAACATGCTTGCAGAGCTGATCGGGATCCCAGACCGGACAATCGCACGAAGCTGTGAAGAACCCATCATCCACGGAAAAGACCACGGCGTAGGGGCGATGCCTCTGCCCCTGCACCGAGGCCGTGAGCGTCGCATGATCCTGGCTCCAGTCATAGTGCTGAAGCCGCTGTTGCTTGTAGTACTCGTATCCGCGGACAACGGACTCTTTGGGGGCCATCGTATAGAGAGCGTTGGGCGAGAGGAGACGAAACGCAGTGAGGACCGCTGGCAATTCGGGACCGGGGGCGAGGGGCGCCATGGGTTCAGCCGAAGTCCCGCGACGGGACCACGTCTTCTTCTTACGCATGGCGCGTCACTATAGTGGGAAGGGCGAGACGCATCAAGCCGCCGTCACGCATCGCGCGCAGAAAGGCCTCGCCTCCTACGCTGCCACGGAGACGGCGGTCAACCATACTCACCCGAAACATGAGTTATGAGCTGGCCAAGCAGGGCATCCGCGTCAATGTCCTAGTATATGACCGGCTCTGTGCTGACCGTGGACGGCGGATTGTCGGGGACGAGCAAGAGCACGAGATCTTTCTTACAACCCACACTCCAAGTTTTGAATCGCCCTTCTCGCCTGACTTCCTTTCGAACGCCTCCATAAGTAGTGTATTTCTTCTCACGATGTGTTGACACGCTTCTGCCGGCCTGTCACATTTCCACACCGCGAATAAATCAATAGTCATGCACGACCCCATCTAAACCAATTGCCGGGCGCGATTCTACCTCGCTAGGTCATCCAGCTATCGGCGACCTGCAATCATACTGAACGATCTTGGAAGCCGCTTCTGGACCATCGTTGAGAGAGCGATTACTGAGACGCCTGAGCGCCGGATCTCATGCTGTTCCCTTCTTCGCGTATGCCGCCATGTGGGCATCCTGCGTGGCCGCGAGCTGGTTGACCTCGTCTTCCATCGTTCACGCGTACGATCCGCCCCCCGCGCCTTGTGCCGACGCCGCGCGTGCCACGCCGCGACCGGTGTCCTCGGACGATCAAGAGCCACGGCCGATACAGAGCCAATGGATGTTTGGAGCCACCAAGCGTGATGGATCCTTTCTGAAATCGCCCGATGATCGGTTATTTCTTCAGGTGAGAGGACTCCTCCAACTGGACTATCGGTCCTTTCCTGCAGGGCAAGAGAAGGGTAGCCCGAGGATCGTGGGACCGGGATTTTTCGTGCAACGAGCCCGTCCGACGTTCATTGCCTGTGTCAATAGACAGATCAAGATACGGGTCACTCCGGATTTTGGCAATGGATTGGACTCACCTCCGCAGATGTTTTATGCCAACGTGGAGTGGGATGCGTTTTCACACGCTCGCTTGGCCTACGGCTTGATGAAGGTTCCTGCCTCGCTTGAGATAATGCAATCCAGCCAAAATTTGCCGTTCATGGAACGCTCGCTGGTACGCAATCTCGTTCCGCTGATTGCAATTGGAGGCACAGTCTCCGGGCAAGCATGGGAAAACCGACTCGACTATCAGATCGGATTCTGGAACGACACCCCAAGCGGGAACATTTTCGAAGTCGGAAAAGTGTTCAAGCCGCCGACGACCTTGACGGCCCGTGTGTTCCTCCACCCATTCTATCGGCATGGATCCTGGCTTGCAGGGATTGGCCTTGGCTTTGGGATCACGCAGGGATGGATTTTTGATGAGGCCGGCCTGATTCCTTTGCAGACTGAAACGTTTAGCTTGACCTTCTTTCAGTTCAACCCAAATGTAGCGGGTGGCGGACCACGGACGAGACTGTTGCCGCAGCTCTCCTGGTATTGGAAGCGCGCGGGATTTCTGGCTCAGTATGTCTACAGGAGCAACAGAGATAGAATCGTGAATGGACCATCGGCGCGCTTTACGGATGAGGCATGGTCCATTCAAGGCACGTTTTTCTTGACTGAGGATGCGGCGTCTCCCGGAGAGGTCCACCCGCGTCGGCCGTTCACGTTGATGAAGCCGGGACATTGGGGGGCGTGGGAGATCGCTCTCCGGTATTCGGAGCTCACGCTTGACCGGGATATATTTGTATTGGGATTTGCCGACCCCCTTAGAAATGCTCGGCACGCCGAAAGTACCACAGTCGCTCTCAACTGGTATCTCGACTCCTCGCTACGATTCACGGTGCACTATGTCCATTCCGACTTGGCCGGCGCAGGTCCGTCCTACATCGGAGTTCGACAAGAAGACGGTCTGATGTTCCGAGCGCAGGTGACGTATTGAGGCCGGAATGATCATCCGCTGCGACGTCTATGGTGCGAGCCTAGAGTTCCTTCATGAGGGATTCCAACCGTCTCTTTGTCGTCTTGCCTTTCGTTTTGCCCTTCACCTTTGCCATAGAGAAGTCTTGCAGGAGTATCGTCGGTGCTGATGGCTGGTCCATTATCGTTCATTTGAAGAAGATCGGTCGCTATTGGTCGGTCCGAGTGGGAGATGTTATCGCGTCTCGCGTTCAGCGTACAAGGTCCTGTATGATGCCGGGCCTCCCGCCCTTTTTTGAAAGGAGGTCACTCGATGTCGTTTCTGCAGCAACTGTTTTCGCTGAACGGCAAACACGCCGTGGTCACCGGGGCGGCGTCGGGGCTCGGTCAGCAGTGTGCCGTGACGCTCACGAAGGCCGGTGCGCGCGTATCTCTCATCGATATCCATACAGCCGGCCTTGCGGAGACGGCAAAGGCTATTCAAAGAGCCGGCGGCACGGCGTTGGAATTGGAAGTCGATGTCGCGCAATCGGTGTCCGTCGCGCAGGGACTCGCGCAGGCGGTCAAGGCGTTTGGGCCGATTCACATCCTGGTCAATTCTGCCGGGATCTTCATTGTGAAAAGCGTGTTGGATGTGACGGAACAGGAGTGGGATCGCCTCGTCGCGGTGAACCTCAAAGGCATCTGGCTGATGTCCCAGGCGGTCGCCAAGCATATGGTCGAGCAAAGAATCAGCGGCAGCATCATCAACATTTCATCGGCCGATTCACACCGCGCGCAGAAAGGCCTCGCCCCCTACGCCGCCACGAAAGCGGCGGTCAACCATCTTACCCGCAACATGAGCTACGAGCTGGCCAAATCCGGGGTCCGAGTCAATACTCTCGCGCCGGGCGGTATGCTGACGAACATGGTCAAAGACTTTCTAAAGACGCCGGATGGGCAAGCGGCCGTCTGGACCGTGCCCTTCAAGCGTTTTGCCGAGATGCATGAACTCGATGGCCCGCTTCTGCTGCTGGCCTCGGAGGCGTCCTCGTACATGACGGGCTCCGTGCTGACCGTGGACGGCGGGTTGTCGTGCAACGCGCTGCAGTATCGGGATGAGTGAACCGGTGCCTGGTTGAGTTCAACCGTTCAACAGCCAGTCGCGCAACAGGGCTGTAACGGCCTGAGGTTGCTCCATTGGAGACTCATGCCCGCACGCTTCGATGACGGCCAATTTGGCGTTAGGAATCGCACCGGCGATCGCCTCATGTTCTGCCAGTGAAAAGGTTCCATCCTGCCGGCCGTGGATGACGAGAGTCGGACAACCGACGCGATGCAGGTCCGGCACACTATCGTAGTGTTCAAGCGCCGCCATGGCTTTAAGTTGTCGGAGATAGGCCGCCGGACCGACTCGGCGGCACATCGCCAGGAATGCGGAGATGAGCTCAGTATCCGAGAGCCGGCTCGGATGAAAAAGACTCGGCAGGAACTCCTGCAGGACCTGCTCGTACTGCCCTCCCTGGACGCGAGCGATGGTCTGATGCCAGCCACGGCACAACTCGGGAGACGGAGGGCGTGCCCACGTGTTCAGCAACGCGAGTTTCAGAACGCGCTGCGGGGCACGATGAACCATCTCCTGCGCCACCCATCCGCCTAAGGACATGCCGGCCAGGGCAAACGGCCCTGTGGTTGCCCCAAGCGCGACTTCAGCCATCTCAGTCCGGGTCGCAGAATCCCGATAATCGATACACACGGGATCGGCGATGTCCTTCAGGTTGGCCATCTGGTACTGAAAGAGCGCCTCATCGGCGCCGAGTCCCGGCAGCAACAACAGCGTCGGCTTCATAATTTCTCCGCAAGTCGTCCAGCGAGAGGGGTGGCGCCAATGTAGCCCGTGCTATCGGCCATAGTCGCGGGCGATCATAATCCACATTCCGTTCTCGATTGTCAGGACAGCCAAGCACGCATCGATATGAGGTTGCCCTGCGTGTCTGACAAAGGCTGTAAGATTCTCAATGGCGTTCTGCCGCTTCAGTATCCAAAGAGATAAACGACAAGGATTATTAGATACAAGTTTCCCCAGGGGTTTTCCAACCGCTCGTCAGCGCATCCAAAACTTGCTTCGTGAATCAATGCATTATCTTCTGCTTGAAAATTCGGTTCTGTGGCATACCCGTTGCTGAGGAATGTTGACGGGGGTACATAATCGGAACATCTAACTGCTCAGGCGCCGCATCACGGTTGTGTAAGTCGGAAGGTCTCGTGTCCATTTTCATGTCCCCCGCTCACCGGGCGTTCCTTCGCCAATTATTTATGGCC
>DATFCE010000152.1:0-2825 GCA_035253365.1 Nitrospiraceae bacterium | reverse complement strand
AGGTCGTGCCGTTTCTCTTCGATATGCCGGCGGCATTTCGGTCGGCCGATCTGGTGGTCTCCCGCGCGGGTGCGATGACGTTGGCGGAATTAACGGTGTGCGGCAAGCCGGCGGTGCTCATTCCATTTCCACACGCGATCTATCAACACCAGGCGCACAATGCGCGAGTATTGGAAGCGGCGGGCGCCGCCGTGGTCGTGCCGCAACACGACTTGACGGGCGCGCGTCTGGCACAGACGGTCGGATCGCTGCTTCGCGATCCGGAGCAGTTGCGGGTCATGGGCGAGCGGAGCCGTTCCCTGGGAAAGACGGATGCCGCGGAAGCGATCGTTCGGGAGTGCATGGCATTGGGAAAGCAAGAGTCGAGAGGTTAGGGGGTACAGGAGGAATGGGAACCTCGGTTCCCATGGCCCCTAGCCTCGCGCTCTTGCGAAAAAACCATGTTTAGAAAAATTCACCATATTCATCTCGTGGGCATCGGCGGCTCGGGCATGAGCGGGATCGCGGAGGTTCTGCTGACGTTGGGATACAAGGTCACGGGCTCCGATCTTCAGCCCTCGGATACCACCCGGCGTCTCGAAGAATTGGGCGGGCGCATTTTCATCGGACATCGCGATTCGAATATCGGCGAGGCGCAGGTCGTGGTGATTTCCTCCGCGGTTTCGCCCGCCAACCCCGAGGTCGTGACAGCGAAGGCCCGTCTGATTCCGGTGATTCCGCGCGCGGAGATGCTGGCCGAATTGATGCGATTGAAATACGGCGTGGCAATCGCCGGGGCGCATGGCAAGACCACGACGACAACGATGGTCTCGGCCGTTTTGGCTCAGGCCGGCTTGGACCCCACGATCGTGATCGGGGGGAAGGTCAATGCGCTCGGCAGCCATGCCCGGTTAGGGCGCGGCGATCTCTTGATCGCCGAAGCGGATGAAAGCGACGGCTCTTTCCTCAAACTATCTCCGTCTATCGTGGCGGTCACCAACATTGATCGCGAGCATCTCGACCATTATGGGAGCATGGAGCAGTTGGAACAGAGCTTTCTTGAGTTCATCAACCGGATTCCCTTCTATGGCTTGGCGGTGTTGTGCGTTGATGACACGAGGCTTCGTGCGCTGCTGCCGAAGGTCGTGAAGCGGTTCCAGACCTATGGCTTGCAGGAACATACCGGGTCACCTCAACCCGACTTTCGAGCCACCGAAATCACCCTCCGGAAATGGGAGTCCGAATTTCGCGCGCATTTCCGCGACCGAAATCTCGGACCGTTCCGGTTATCGATTCCGGGTATTCATAATGTGTCGAATGCGCTTGTCGCGATTGCCATCGGGATGGAACTGGATGTGCCCGTGGATCTCATTCGAAAGGGCCTGGCGGCCTTCAACGGCGTCGAACGGCGCTTTCAGTTCCGGGGCGAGAAAGGCGGCGTGATGGTCGTGGATGATTATGGTCATCACCCCACTGAAATTCGGGCGACCTTGGCGGCTGCAAAGCAGGGATGGGATCGCCGCCTCGTGGTGCTCTTTCAGCCGCATCGCTATACCCGGACTCGGGATCTTGCGGCCGAATTCGCCCGCGCGTTCGAGCACGCCGACGTGCTGTTCGTGACCGAGATTTATCCGGCGGGAGAGCCGCCGATCCCCGGCGTATCGGCCGAGCAAGTGGTCGAGTCGATCCGCGCGGCTGGCCATCCCTCAGTCACGTGGATCGATCGAAAAGACGCCCTGGCGGAACGCGTGTGCTCCACCTTGCGTGCGGGCGATCTCGTCATCACGCTCGGCGCAGGGGATATCTGGAAGGTAGGACCCGAATTGTTAGAGCGGCTGGCGGCAATGACGCATGAGTAATCAGGCGGTGATGACCGATCCCATACAAGACAAGCCATCCCACGAACGCAAGAGGGACTTGGAGGCATCGATGTCCGGCCTTCACGAGGTGGTGTCCGGCGTCGGCGGTGACATTCGCTTCAACGCGCCTCTTAACGAATACACCTCGTTCAAGATCGGCGGTCCCGCCGATGTCCTGGTTGTGCCGGATCGTATCGAAGATCTGTCCCGATTGGTTGTGCAGGCCGGCGCGGGGAAGGTGCCGATCTTTATGGTCGGCGGCACGAATCTGTTGATACGCGACGGCGGCATTCGCGGCATCGTGGTGAGCCTGTCGAAATTAAAAGCCATCGCCGATGAGCCCAACGGCGTGATCTATGCCGAGGGCGGGGTCATCATGCCGGCTCTGTTGCAGCATGCGTTGACGCGCTCTCTCTCAGGTCTGGAATGGGCGGCCGGCATTCCGGGGACAGTCGCCGGATGCGTCGTCATGAACGCCGGCACGCGCCTGGGCGAAATGAAAGAGTCGGTGAAAGCGGTGCGTATGATCGATCCAAGCGGTCAAGTGCGCGACTACCCTGCCACGCAGGTATCCTTCACCTACCGGCGGGCGCATTTGCCGGAGGGCATCGTCGTGGGTGTGTGGCTGCAACTCACGCCGGGTGACCGGACGGCGATCCAAACAGCCGTGAAGGACTATCTGCACTACCGGAAAGCCACGCAGCCGTTGGCGTTGCCGAACGCCGGCTGTGCGTTCAAGAACCCCGAGGGAGATGCGGCGGGGCGTCTGATCGAGGCGGCCGGCCTGAAGGGCCTGAGGGTCGGGGACGCGCAGATCTCAGAAAAACACGCCAATTTCGTCGTCAATCTGGGAGACGCGCGCGCTGCGGACGTGATCGAGCTGGTGCAGCGTGTCAGAGACATCGTGAAAGAAAAAACGGGAACTGAATTGGAGCTCGAACTCAAGATCGTGGGCGAACCGTGAGGCGAATGATGCAAGGTCATCTG
>DATFCE010000151.1:0-7242 GCA_035253365.1 Nitrospiraceae bacterium | reverse complement strand
GCATCGAAGTGCCGGGCGGCGGCAGTGGCCTCAAGTCCAGCATAGAAGTTGGACGTTGTGTCCATACTCTTGTGACCGAGAACCCGGCGCACGACCTCATAACCGCCTGGATTGAGCCGGAGATAAATGAGCGCGGCGATGTGGCGGAAGAGATGAAGATTGACCGTGAAACCGGAATAGCGCTGAACCGTCTCCATCACCTGAATGGCCAATGTGTCCTTGTCCTTGGGGCCGCCATGGGGACTTGGAAAGAGTGCCGAATTGCCGGGCTCGGCCTCCCGTACGTTGGCGATGTACCAGTGGATGAGATTGGCGGACTGGTCCGGCAGCTCGAAGTCGAGATCAACGCCATTCTTCACCTCGTGCGCCGGAATGGTGAGCATGAGCCTCTTCCCGGCAGATCGAAGATGCCGATCGATATCGAGGCTTGCGAGATTCTTGGAGCGGACCGGGGCCATGAGAAGGAGCTCGAGGGCCACCGCCACTTGACCCAGGGTCTTGTGTCGGTGCGCCGGCAACTTGCCGCGCTCGATCTCCTTGCGAAGTTCCATGGGAAGTCTCAGGAGCTTCTTGCAATTCGCCAGATCGTTGAACGGCCGCAGTCGCTCTCGGTTCTTCGGAGTCAGGCCGTGGTATGTGATCGATACTTTTTTGCCGATCTTGCGCATCTTCGCCAGGGTCGCCTCGTCCGCCTTCAGCCAATGGCGAGCCACGCCCTTGAGCATGGTGGCCATGTTGCCGGCCGTGGCGCTCGACGTGCCGCCAAAACGCTCACGGAAGTAGACGAGGCCAAGGACGTAGTGGTCCAGGGTGAGACAGGCCGCCAAGGATGTCAGGCTTTGCGGATCAACGCCCTTGTGCACGAGGGCCGAGGCGAAGGCGCGCAAATGATAGTCCCGGGCCTCCACCGTTCCGTCGCTTAGCGGCCTGGGAGGCCCGTCTTCGGCAAGATCTTTGCCGGAACATCGCGCAAGCCAGCTGTCGACATCGTCCTTGAGGGGCGAGGGAAAGTCTGACCATGGCAGGGTATAGGTCTTGCGGCGGGTCTCGCGAATAAGCGAGATCTGCGGCCAGCCCGGCACGCGCTTGACCGCCCGGTTCCAGGCGAGGGTAATATTTACCCACGTCCTCTCGACATTCTTGAGCAGCGCATGCTCGCACAGGTTCACCCGGGACGTCTCCAGATCCTCGGCGGTGACAAACTCCGGCGCGACGTTCGTCTCCGATAGCCAGCGCAGGGGCCGGGAGAGCTTGATGCGATCGCCGCGCACGGGGATTGTGCTGTGAAGGCCGGCCCAGGCCTCGCTCATAGGGACTTCGTTGCGGCCCTTCATCATAGGGCTCATCAATGCCAGGCTGGAACGGAAGAGGCTCAGAACATTGCGCCACCGCGTCGGTGCGATTCCTAGAGCCACAGGCGTGACGTGTTTGAGGCGCGCGTTCAACAGACGAACATCGACCAAAATTTCTGCCGGACGACGATCAAAAGCACGAGCGACCGTATTGATGGCCGAGAGCATGTCGCGCCGACGCCGTTCGACCATTGGGTTGGAACGCACTAGGGACCGAAGGTCCTCCAGGGTCGGTCGTGATGGGTTAGCGAGTGTCATGTGCGGCCTCGTGATGACGGGAGGGGTCCGGAGTGCAAATTAGTGATAAGGTAGCACAGGTTATCAATACCAAATTCTTTGCTACCTTGTCACGACATCCGACATTCTCATGTAAATAGGCCACGTCAGTCACCGCGAGGCTGCCTTTGTCAAGTAGGCGTCCAGCGCCGCCTGTGTGATGCGGATCGAGCCGCGGATGCGCAGGAACTTGATCTTCTCGGACTTTATTAGGCGCCGCACAGTGCGCAGGCTCACTTGCAAATAACTCGCAACATCCTTTGGGGAGAGGAGTCGGGTGGTTGTATGGTCCTTCATCGCCATTCCTTCCTCGGCAAGCGGAAGTATGATGTTCGTAGGGTGGTGGGAAAACTGTGAGCAGGGTGGTATTTAACTTGGCCGGTAGTTGCGTGGGCCAAAACGGCTGGCACGTGATCTGCCAACGTCAGAATAGTTTGCGAAAACACGATATGATCCCCTAACGTGGTACGTTAAGGAGGGAATCTCACATCTAATGACTTACGTCTCAGGACAACTATTTCGCCTTTGAGCGCGAGTTCGTGTCCTGACGTGGTCGCGCTCTTATGATCGCCTGTGCCAGGGCCTCATAGCTGTGTAGGTGCTTGCGGTATTTTGGGGGAAAGGTTTTCTGCAGTTCGCGAACAAACCTCACAAATGGGGATGCATGGTCACCTTTTCCGGCCCCTGACGGTAGACCGTCTTGAGTTGCAAGTTGAGTAAGCTCACAAATCAGTAGTGCCCAAGCCGATCCTTCCCTGAATCCGTCATTCGTTGTCTTAAAGTCGACTATTACGTCGTTGCAGGCCCGTTCAAGATGGACAATGACAGCCACAATCTCCCGCCATGTCCACTTCGCTCCTGCTTCATATTTGGAGAACGATGCCACGAGAGAAGTTTTTCCCACAAGTTCAGCTTCGCGCTGCAGTGTGGGCGTGTTTGGCTTTCGCAGGACAGCGTTCAGGGTTAGGCTGAGGCCCGCCCTGAGTCTCCCAAGCCAAGCGATAGCATCATTTGCAAATGGTGCATTCCGCTCCAGCTCGTGAACAAAAAAATAATTATCGACGAGATCGATGATTGCAGTACGCTGTGTCCGATCAAGCGTGTATCCAAATGCAGCCTCCATACGTTGCCAATCCTTTCTGTTGGGGGTGAAGACTTCAGGTGTCTCTATGTCGGGAGCCATGAACAGGCGCTTGCGACGGCGCTTTCCGACTGAATTCTTAGCGCTTATTCTCATGGACACCTCTTTGTTTAATCGGATAGGCACGTTCAACCTCCTTTCCGCTGCAGGACGACCAACGCCCATCTCATACCTTCAAGCGCACAAGAGGAGCTAGATCGCACGGGACCACCACTGGCTGGCCGAATTTACGGCAGGCTATGGTGGAACCGCTATCGATGCGAAATTGCAGATAAGGGCGCCGGTTTCATCTCTGCTGCTCCCTCACTTGAGTGAGAGCGTGGCTCCCGATGACTTTAAATGATGCAGTGGTCACTGGTTCGATCCCGGTATCGACCACCATCCAGTTCCCGGTCGTCCCACAAACCAGAGACGATCGGGAATTTGATGCGGCTTTCCTCGGCTTTCAGCGGATCAACTATCTAAAAGGAGGACGTGAGACGAATCAGGATCGACTCCGTGGACCAGCTACCTGCTTTGTCTCTGTCGGGGATTTTCGCGCCCAAGACTTTGCTCATCTGTCGACCCCACATCTTCATGGCAGGTTTCTGATATTCTAAGCTAGCTTGTGCACAGATGCTGGAGGCACTTACGGCGCAAGGATAGCGGTTTCCTCGCCCGGCAAGCCTCTTGACTTAAGACATAGGCGACCAGTTGACCCTAGCTGAGGCGGCCAAACCCAAGCCAAAACCATCCCCAGCGGAGGCATTTAGGTTGCCTCGATGGCTATGGTGGGTGCGGGAGTTTTTAAAGCCTGCGTACGAGCGTTGGGTTCAACAACACAGGTCAGTGAGACCAGTAGAAGTGCGGCTAGCACCGCCACGGACAATCCATGATCGCGCCATTCAGGTGGATAGAGTGATGATCTACACATTGTGACAGTCCTTCATGGACCTTGCCAAGACTGCTCACACGAGCTTGGTCCCGGTGCGCGATATTGAAATTGCTGAGGCAAAAATGGCCCGATATGAAGCTGACTGAGTAACATCGCCGCGGATGTAACCAGTGATGCGCGATCTTGATCCTCGATTGGTGGAGATCCTGCGGCAGCATCTTCCCTACGAGCTCACTATGTTGTCCACAACGTTCACGGCGATTGGGCAGTTCCCATCGACAAGTGTGCCCTCTGACTTCGCTCGCATTGTAGTCAACGCGCTCATAGAGTCGTTCTGCATCCACGCTCGAAATGTAAATGAGTTTTTTGTGCAACCGAGGGCAAGTGCGAGCCGACAATTTTACCGACAGTTCCTACGTCGCTCAGGGGCTAACGAAGAAACACCTAAGCATGCTCAACAATCAGATAACTCATCTGGGCTCGTTGCGGACCATAAGAGCAGATGAGAAAATCAGCCAGGTGGACCGGGCGGACATGCACCAGCTTCTACTTCGTCAGCTCACTGAGTTTGACCGCTGCCTCAAGCCAGAATGGAGGGTGTACTGGAAGGTATTGCCACTATGGGAAAGCGTGGAGTGAAGGCCTGGGGTGCATCTCATGCGGAAGGCCTTCGCAGTTGATGCAGGAACTAGGCCACTAGCTGCTTGGCTTGGTTGTCTTGGCCCAGTCGATAACATCTTGAAGCTTGCTGACGGCGCTCCGCTCGGTTTCCTTAAGTTTCCCATCAAGCTCAGCGATGATCTCGGTAACCTCACGGATCGCTGCCAGGGCATCGGGGCGATCGGCTGCGAGACGGAGAATGATCTGGGCAGCATCGAGTGAGCTCGGTACCCGGCGCTTCGCCCAGCGAACCGCGTGAGCGGCTTCGCCCTCTTAGGGCGTGAAGCCGATCTCGCCGGCGCGGACCTCGGCATATCTCTCGATGACGGATCGCTCGGCGGCCTGAAACCTGCCATCGGCGGCCGCGATCATTGCCAGGAGGCGGAGCTCGTCACCGACGACGTCGATCAGCGTCGGCTCCCGTGGCGCCTCTTCATTCCGATCGTCTCCGACGACACTGACCTCGATCTCAACACAGGCGAGCTGTGGTCGAACCCGGTGACGGTAACTTGGTGGGTTTCGCCTTCATCCATCGATCGACAGATCCAGGGTTGGCGACTTCGGATGTATCCTATGTGACGATTGCGGTGGTAGCAGGCGACGGCGTTGGCACCATGAGGATTGTCGGGTTCCTGCTGCAAAGTTTCCGGTTGCGGTGTGGCGCTGAATCTTCATAGGACGTCGCCCCGGCGGGCCAATTGAGGCCGTTCGTAAGTAGCGTAACGTCAATGCGGCGAGAGATGCATCCGCATATTTGACGCCACCAGTTGCTTTGCGCGCGGCCCATCGCGAAGGCAATGATATGGCGACTTTCGACTCGTACTCCCGACATGCTCGACTTGTTCCTGCGCTTTTGGTTTTTGTGCCGGCGCTGGTCATGGTTTTAGCCTGGAACCCGACTCTGCTGGAGCCGACCTGGTCGAAGGCCGGCGTAGCCGTCCTCTCGACATGCGGGGTTCTCTATCTCCTCTCCGTTTTTTCGCGATCGCAGGGGAAGGCCCTAGAACGACGCCTGCTCGTCGAATGGGGCGGATGGCCCACGACCCTCTGGCTCCGACACAGATCCGCCTATCTGAACGTCCGCACGAAGGCTCGATATCATCGAGTCCTATCTCAGCTCGTGCCCGAGTTGCGATTTCCGACCCAGGAAGAGGAGACTGCTGATCCGGGGGCAGCTGACCTAATTTATTCTTCTGCAGTTGAGGCCCTGAAAGAACAGGCACGAGGCGACGAGCTCGTCGAGAAGGAAGTTACCGAGTATGGATTTCGGCGAAATCTCCTGGGTTTGAAGCCTTACGGAATACTGTTGTGTGCCCTGGGTGCCGCGTTGGGTATCGCACAGATGGGGTTATATGAATTCTCTCACCCATCCTTTACCTGGCTGAACGACAACGCCTTCAAGTTTTCAGCGGTTGCTTTGAGCCTTGGTGCCGTAGCGGCCTGGACCTGGTTCATCACAAAGCCCTGGGTCTTCGAGGCAGCCAACCAGTATGCTCGTGCGCTCCTCGCCACCTGTGATCGGCCGCGTTCTGCAGAAGGTCATGCAGAGGCACATACAGCATGATAACCCCCGATTTTTTCGAGTTGGACTTTCTGGATGTGGAAACAAAAGACAGCGGTGATGCGATTGCTCTGCGGTACTGTGTCCATGGAGCAACGAAGATCCATGTTGTCGACGGTGGCTACGAGGAAACGGGTGAGCGACTGGTAGAGCTTATCGCTCGCTACTACGGTGCAAACATCTTTGTGGACAACGTCGTGGTGACCCATCAGGACGGGGATCATACAAAAGGCCTTGAAATTCTGTTGCGCAGTTTCCCGATTGGTAGGCTATGGATGCATCGCCCCTGGATTTATGCAGATGGCCTGCTCCCCTACTTCAAACACTACGACTCGGGGCAAGCACTTCGTAGTGTCCTCCGGCGCCGCTACGCGAATATTGCACGGCTCGAAGAACTCGCCGTGCTTCTGAACATAGCGATCTCCGAGCCATTCCAAGGCGCGACAATTGGAGCGTTTACGGTCACGGCGCCCACTCCAACGCGGTACTTCGAGCTTCTCATACAATCGGACAAGACGCCGGTACCTGTGCCGGGCTTCAACGCGCAAAGATCGATTGGCGACATTCTGATTGAGGAAGCTCGCCGAAGGGGTCAGTCGGCAGGTTGGGGCGCAGAGAATCCGTCCTCGGAAGGCCAATCGTGCGAGAACGAAATGAGCGTCGTTCAGTTTGGAAATCTTTGCGGTCGAAAGATTCTTTTGACCGGAGACGTCGGTGTCGCAGGCTTGATTGAAACACATCAGTTCTGCAGGGCAAACAGAATGATGGTAGAGCCAGGGATTGACTATTTCCAAGTTCCCCACCACGGAGGTCGTCGCAATTGGAATCCCGCCATTCTTGACTGTCTGCTTGGTGCAAAACTCCCCCTTCCGCCCAATAATGCAACAAAGTTCTGCGCAATTGTCAGCTCTGCCAAAGCTGATAGGGACCATCCACGCAAAGCAACTGTGCGTGCCATGATCCATAGAGGAGGCCGTGTCTTAACTACCGAGGGAAGCGCCCTTAGGATCCAAAATTCAGCGCCAGCTCGGCCCTATGGTGAATATGGCCCTGCCACCATCTTGCCTTATCCGTCCACACAGGAAACCTGAAATCTCAGGCATCGCCGTCACTTACAAGTGGGGGATGGAATACCAGTAGACATGGCGGGTGCTAGCGCAAAAGATGGAAACTGACAGGGCTAGATGGCCAGTTGATGCAATGGACCCGCGAAAAGAACACACGATTCAGCAATGTACCAGGGCCTTAGTTGGTTAGAGCGTCGACTTAAGGCTGTATAAGACGAGCGACGATTTTTCTAGATCCCCGCGTCACGGTTACCAACCATCATATTTGAACCAATCGAGAGCAGACCGATTGCGCCGACGATAATAGCGTC
>DATFCE010000150.1:0-8448 GCA_035253365.1 Nitrospiraceae bacterium | reverse complement strand
CTGCTGGAGGATCCCATTCCTGCGGTACGGGCCGCCGCTGTCATCAGCCTGGGTGAGCTCAATACGTCCGATTCCATAGAGACGTTGAAAAAAATGCTGCGCGACGGCAATCCGGCTGTACGCGCGGCGGCGATCTCCGCGTGGCTGCACCGAGGAACTTCCTATGAAGATGTCGCCGCGTCCGTGCAAGAACTGATACAGAACCCCGATCCCGGTATTCGAGCGACCGCCGCGCGGGCATTGGGAAAGAGTCGGGATCATGACGCGATCGAGACGTTAGGATTGCTGCTCGATGATCAGGTCCCCCGTCCCCGTATTGCCGCGGCTCGCGCGCTGGGTCATATCGGGGGGGAGACTGTCGTTCCCATTCTGAAAAAAACGTTGCATGATGGGGATGAGGCCGTTCGTGCTACAGCCGGTGGAGCCCTGGCCCGTGTGCTGTCGTCGAACGACAAGCCGTTGAAAAAAAAGTGATGGCCTGCGTGTGTATGCGCTTGACACCTGTAGTCGGTTGCTGCTATACAAAGCACCCTCAATCTCTAGGATGGCCCTCCAGGTCGGTCGAACCAACGGGTTTCTTTGAGCGCGACAGTTCATGGCCTCGCCCTCTGGTGTCGCTTCGAGATCATAGAATTCCGAATACGTCGGTCGAACCATCTGCATATTATGTCGGGCTGTCATTCATGAGGTATGATGATATCGTTTCTATCACAAGGAGGCAGTACCATGAAGAAGAGGGCGTTGTTCGTTACATCAGGGGTTATTATGGGGGCATTTTTGCTGGCGCCCCTCGCGTCCTTCGCCGGAGGGACTGTCACCGGCAAGGTGACCTATAGCGGCAAGCCGGAGGAAAAAGAGTTCTTGTTCTCAAAGTTTCCCAATCCCAAGTTTTGTCCCAAGATTGCGGAGAAAAAGCCCGAGGTTGCCAAGGGCGAAAAGCGCATTTTGAAAACCATTGACGTCGGCAAGGATGGAGGATTAAAGAGCGCCGTTGTCGCGGTGACCGACGTCGAGGATAAGGCCTGGACGGACGGGTACAAGGGGACTGAAGTCGTCGCGGAACTGTGCGAATTTCAGCCGTACACCGGCGTGGTTGTGAAGCAGAAGAATTTCCATGTCGAGAATCATGACGCCGATCCCGACGATCCCAAGTCGGTGAAAGGCGTGCTGCACAATCCGCATTCCTTTGAGGTGCTGGGGCCCAGCTCCACCACGGTGTTCAACATCGGTCTCGCGGAAAAGGGATCGAAGCTGGATAAGCCCGTGGTCCTGCGCAAGGAAAAACAGGGTTCGATGTTCCGGCTGCAGTGCGATCAACACGAGTTCATGCAGAGCTTCTTCCTCCCGGTATCGAATCCGCACTATGCCGTAGCCAAAGAAGACGGCACGTTCGAGATCAAGGATGTCCCGGCCGGGAAGCACAAGTTGATTGCATGGCATCCGTTTGCTGGTAAAGTCGAGGCCGAAGTGGATGTGCCCGAGGGAGGCAACGCCAAGGCCGATTTCGCCATCACCAAGAAATAACGTCACGCTGCGAAGACTGCTTCGTGTCTCAAGGGCAGTGGCTGATAGACAGCCACTGCCCTTTTTGTTGTCCCCGCGGGATCAGACGGGTATCTGTTCATATCCGTGAGAGCCCTCAGAACCGCTTCTGTCTTGCGTTTCAGAGATTGAACTGAGTAAGATGGCAAACTTAACGGATTACGGTCTTTGATGATGAGGAATGTGTGCCGCGTGACCTCTCGCTCGCCGATATTTTTCTGCTTGGCTACTACTGGGAAACAAAGATCCTCCTCACGGCCGTCAAGCTTGATCTCTTCACGGTCCTCGACACTAAAGCCTTGACCGCCGATGAAGTCGCCCATCGCATTGGCGCAAGCGGCGAGATTCTTGAATTAGTGATGAACGCCCTTGTTGCCATGAGAGTGCTTTCCAAAGATACCGATCGGTATGCGAATACCCCTGTCGGCACGGTGCATTTAATGCGAACTTCGCCGAATTATGTTGGACATCTGTTGTTGCTGCATGATGCGGAATGGGAGAATTGGGGCAAGTTGGAAGAGACGGTGCGGACCGGCCGTTCACCCGTCACCCGCCATGTGTTTGAAACCCATCCTGATTTGGGCGCCAATGTGCTGGCCGTTCTGAATCGAATCGGCCAACAGAGCGGACCGGAACTCGCCAAGCGGCTGAAGCTGGAGCGCTGTCGGCGAGTTCTTGATTTGGGCGGAGGCGCGGCGACGAATGCGATTGCCTTCTGTCGCGTCTATCCGTCGATACGGGTCACGGTCTTCGATTTACCCGAGACGCTGAAGACGGCTGAACGGATGGTGAAGGAGGCAGGCCTTGATTCCAGGATCGACCTGCTTGCCGGCGACTTCAACAAGGACTCGTTGGGAGGACCTTACGATGCCGTCTTGATGTCGGACATTTTGCATTATCAGGGCGCGGCGGCCAACGCCGCTCTTGTCACAAAGGCGTTTGCCCATTTGGCGCAGCCCGGACGCCTGATTATCAAAGATCGGTTCCTCGATGAGGCGGGAACCGGCCCGGCGTGGACCACCGCGTTTGCGGTTCATATTCTGGTCAACACGGAGCGAGGGCGTTGTTATCGCGTCTCGGATGCCGCCGGGTGGATGACGCAGGCCGGCTTCCAATCCGTCACCGAAGTAGAGCCGACGGCGGTTGTCCAGGGTGTGAAAAGCGGAGAGGATATGCATCGCGATGCTTGAGTGGTTGAAGCAACCGGGATTTTTCGGTACGCACGCGACGATCGGGGCCGATTTGAGTCAGATTATGGCGACGCTCTTTACAGGCTTGTTCATCGTGGGGTGGTATCAAGCTTGGCAACGGCGCGGCACCGCGCACCATTGGCTGATGCTGGGCGGAATGATTGCCATGGTCGGGTTCTTTACCAGTTACTATTTATTCCGCCAATTGGGCGTCTTGGCGTTCGAAGGCAAAGAAGGCTTTGGAGGATCACAGGCCCTCTATGACAACGTCTTCATCCCGCTGCTGACCTTTCATATTATCCTGGTCGTCATCGGACTGGTGATGGCGGTCTACATGATCGTCCTGGGCTTTCGTACTCAGACCATACGGGCCGGCCAACGGATTTTGCGAAGCGGGCTCTTACAGACGTCATGGGGAAAAATCGGGGTCATCTTCGGCGGAATCACCGCTGTAGTCCTCCTGCTTTTTCTGTCGCGGGTCGCCACGGCCGGATTTTCGTCCCGCAAACTGGTGGTTTACCTTGGGCTGCTGACGTTGATCGCGATCGTGTTTTCCGTTGAGATGACGATCCAGCGCATTTGGCCGAACGGCGAACGACGACATCGCGTGCTGGGACGTTTCACGATGGTCATTTATTGCGTCTTATTCGTCACGGGCAGTGTGACGTACACCATGTTGTATATCCTCTATCCCGGCAAGATCGGCTAGCAGAATGTTGAAAAAGGCTGCATTGACACCCAACCCAATCCCAAGCGCGCCAAGACGCGCCCCTTCCCGAGCTTTGTTCTCGGCTCGAAAACACCCTCAACGTACCCAGAGGGTACGTCTGAGGTGTTTCTTCACCTGCGGCCGACGCTTCGGGAAGAGCGCGTCTCGGCGCGCTGGGGTGGGCGAGTGTGATAGACCTTTGAACACCCTAAGGAAGGGAATTCTAAGGAAGAGAATTTGATGATCGTGTGCGGGTGTCATAACCTCATGCATACCGCGGGTGTGGATGAACAGGCGGACAGCGCCGGATCGTCGCCATGGCTGGTGCGCTTGGAATGTCGACGGTGCGGGTTTCAGACCGGCGCGGATGGGCCTGCCGACGAGGTAATTCATCTGGTGGATCGGCTGATGTGGACCGACGATGCTCGGCATGTCTTGGATCGGATGCCGCCGTATGCGGCGCCTTTGGTGAAGTATGAGGCCGAAGAATTCGCGCGCGCGCATGGGCAGCGAGTCATCACGTTTGCCGTCTTGGCTCAAGCCAGGCAGGGCGCGACAGTGGTGTGGGACCCCGTGGCAGAGCGTCGCCTTAATAAGGTTCCTGCGCCGGTTCGAGCCATGGCGCGCGTGGAGTTGGAACGTGCCGCGGTGGAGCGCGGAGAATCTCAAGTCACCGTCTTGCTCATGGAAGAGGTCAAAGCTCGGTACTTCGGGCTGTTCGGGTCGAAATAGATGAGTCGGGAATGACAACACGCAGATCCGCGCCCATCGCTGGCGGCGCCACTATGTACGCTCATCATTAGGTATCATGCTGCACCGGATTGCTCTCCGAGTCCTTCCGAGTCTTTCGCTTCCGGTCACGGAGTTCGACGTGCGGAAGCACAAGCGGTTCGTGATGTTTGTGCCGGGGCTGGTGGCGTTCGCCATCTATCGGGGGGTCAAGCAGATCGATTCGCTTTCGGACCCCATTCTCGTACTTGGCCTCAGTGGCTTGATTTCCGCTGTCACCGCCATATGGGCGTATCGAGTCGGGCGTGACACTCCGTTGCCGGCGCTCTGGCGCCAAGATGGGTGGAAGACCATAGGGTGGCTTATCGGCTGGATCGGCTTTGCATACGGTGTTCAATTATCGCTCTTGGTGTTGGCCATGCTTCGCGTACTGGCTCACTATGATTTTCTCCATCACCCCGATGGTCCGGCGATGATGGCGATGATTATTGCCTGTACGTCAGTCGCTCGGGATGCCTTTGAAATCGGTCACATTAGAAAGCTTCAGCAACGCGGCCGGCCGGTGTTGACCTTTCCCGACGGCGCGCCGTTGCGGGCGCTGGTGGGTGGCCACTCGCAGCGCCTGGTTCCATGGGTCTTGACGGCCGTGACCTTAGGGGCTCTGTCTTCCATGGGTTTGGCATGGGTTGGAGAGATGGGAAGGAGCGAGCTGGGCCAGTTCATCCTGATTAGTATGGTGGCGGGCACCGCAGCACTTGCAGCGTACTTGGCCGGGATGAGGCGTCCTGGAGGGTGGGCGAACAGTTGGATCCGGACCGGGTGGACCCAGCTCTTTCAGTTTTGGTGGTGGCCAGGGTTGGCGTTCGGGGCAACGTATTATCTGGTGGCGCTTGGGGTGCTCGTATTTGCATGGCGAAAGGATGGAGGCATTTGGGCTCAAGCTCTCATCGCGGGGGCGGTCACCGGGCTCATGACCTTATACGGCTACTATTTGGGGGATCGCCGCGCGCATGAAGATCGGATTCAGCAAACGGTGCCCTCCTCATTGTTGCGCTGCCCGTTCGTGATGGGTCTTCTGTCAAAGAACGGCCGTGGAACCGGCGACAAGGCTGCTTCCCCCGGAGACATGGTCCTAGGCGAATCAGGAAGGCGAAGTGGATGAACGGCTTGTCGACCACACGGCAAAAGCTCACCGCGATGCGAAGATTGTTTGCGGTGCTCGCCAGCGTCATATTGCTCATGGGCATCTTATGCGGCGCGCCGGTCACGTACGCGGACCAAATACCTGAGGCCGCCAAGGACGTGTATTACAAGACCGGCGGCACCCCGGTCGGTCCACCGGCGCCGTCCTCAGATAAGACGGTGTACCCGCGCTACGGCTCAGTGGATAATCGCATTCTTTTATGGTTTGTGACGCAGCAACACACCTATTTCGGCGGCTTTGTTCTCGCGCTGCCGATTTTTTGCATGATCATGGAATTTGTCGGGTTGGTCACGCGCGACCGGTCGGTAGCGACGCGATACGATCGGCTCGCCCGCGATTTTCTGAAGGTGGCGTTGCTCGCGCTGTCGTTGACCGCTGTCGTCGGTAGTCTCATGCTGGGGGTGTTTATCGGCCTGTACCCAAGTTTTATGCAATATATGGGCGGCACTTTTAAGACGATGATGCCGATCTATGCCCTCGTGTTTCTCGGCGAGGCCATCTTGTTGATCGCGTATTACTACAGTTGGGAAGCGCTCAGTGGACCGGCATCGAAATGGCTTCATGCCACGTTGGGTGTCTTCGCGAACGCCTGCGGTGCTGCGCTGCTGTTGCTCGTGAATGCATGGGCGGCCTTCATGATGTCGCCGGCCGGCGTGGATGAGCAAGGCCGCTATCTCGGCAACGTCTGGCATCTTTTGCATTCGGCTCTGTGGAATCCACTCAACGTGCACCGCTTCTTGGCCGACCTGATGTCAGGTGGCGCGGTGGTCATTGCCTACGCGTCGTATCGTTTTCTCACCAGCAAATCGAGCGAAGAGCGCGCTTACTATGACTGGGTCGGGTATGTCTTCCTCTTCGTCACGGTGTGCGCCCTGTTGCCGATGCCGTTCGCCGGCTATTGGCTCATGCGGTCCGTCTACGCATTTCGGCAGAGCATGGGTGTGACGATGATGGGAGGGTTGCTGACTTGGTTGTTCGTGGTGCAGGCGCTGTTGGTCGGAGTCCTTTTTCTCGGCATCAACTATTATCTTTGGCAAAGCATGGGGCGGATTCGAGGAGGGGAGCGCTACCAACACTATCTCAAATATCTTGTCTACGCGCTGATTGCCTGTCTGTACGTCTGGCTCACTCCTCATACGTTGGTCGTGTCCGCAAGTGAGGTCAAGGCAATGGGAGGGGCGCAGCATCCGGTCATTGGAAATTATGGCGTCATGTCGTCAAAGAACGGGGCGATCAATGTCATGATGTGTCTGACGGTGTTGAGTTACATTTTTTATCGCCGGGCCAACCGGACAATTGTTGTGTCGTGGGCGACGAAAGGCAACATTGCGCTAGGAGCCCTCTTTGCCGTAGGCATTGCGAACATTATCTGGCTGGCCGTCTACGGCTTTTATGTGCCGGCCAGCGTGCGGGTCGGTCTGTCTTCCCCGCAGGCAGTCACGACTTTCACGGTGCTCATCGGAGGCCTTTTGTTGAATCGCGCGATGATGCAAGGAGCCGTCATCCATGGTCCCATCGAGTGGGGAAAAATTTCCACTCGCGGCATGGTGGCGCTTTTTGGGCTGGCGGCCTCGTTTACCTGGGTGATGGGGCTGATGGGCTATATCCGATCATCTGGACGGCTGTCCTGGCATGTCAATGAAATCATGCCGGATCTGTCGCCTTGGGCCTTCACTCCGTCGCTTGGATTTGCCGCGAAGATGGTCACACTCAATATGGTTGTTTTCTGGCTCGCCGTCTTGTTCTTGTTCTGGATCAGCCGGCGGGATGAGCATCGCGTTCCCCTTATGGCCCGGGCGGCGGATCATAGTCAATCAAACGTGCTTGGTTCTCCATCAGAAGAGGCGCAGCTTTCATGAATTGCTTTCCGGTGATATCGCGGCATATGAGATTTCTCCTCCTTCCGCTCGTCGCCTTTTCTGCGGCCGGACTGGTTTCTGTCTTTGCTCAATCCAACACTCAAACGGCATTGGAAGATTTCAAACAGAAGGATGAACACGGATTCCCTGTCGGTTGGAGAGCTCAGCGCAGCGAAACGAAAGCGAAGGAAGCCTATCGTATCAATTCCGGTAATGGGATGGCTTTTCTGACGGCCAAAGCAGCGGATCAGCGCGTGTATAAAAAGATCGCCTGGGACCCGAAGGCGACACCGATTGTGACTTGGCGTTGGAGACTGAAGTCGGTTCCGACCGGCGCCGATCCGATTGCGGCGGTGTTCCTTTCCTTGGACACGGATCTCATGGTCATTCCCGTTGCTACAAAATATTTGTGGAGTGCGACGAAACCCGTGGGAACGCTGACGGAGGGAGGCGTGTTCGACGCGTCGGAAATTGTGCTGCGGAGCGGCGCGCAGCCGGTCGGGGAGTGGGTTGAGGAGCGGGTGAATGCCTATGAGGATTTCAAGCGCATCCACAAGCATGAGCCGGCGGACAAGGCCTGGGGAATTTCATTGTTGGGCGGACCCGGCGTCGAAGTCGATTTCGGGCCGATCACGGCATCGACGCCCTGACTTCTGAGAGGCGTTGTGGACCGATCGGACGTCAAATCATCTCTTCCGCCGGGCGGGATCGTCCTCGATGTCGCGCTCGGGGCCCTTGTCATGGGTGCTGTCGGGACGCTGGTTGGATTGCTCATGGGAGGACAAGCTCTTGCCGTGGCGGCAGGCATTGGAATCGTGCTGGGGGCAGTTGTGGGGATGTTGGGAGGGCGCCGGTTTTTGATTAGTATTTTGATCGGCAGTGTATTGGGCGGCGCCTTGGCGTGGCTATTGGTGGGGGCGGATAAGATCTCCGTGGGCGCGGGTGCCGGCGCGGCGATGGGCGGTTTTCTCGGAGTGCAATTTTCTATGCTTTTGGATATGTGGTCGGAACGGAAACGGGCCGCGTTGCCGCGTGACAAGCAACCGTGATGGTCGTCGAGAAATCGCGCAGCATGGAAACTTCGGCAGGGAATTATGGAAAATAGAGGCGTCCTGATCGGGTCGATCGTGTTTGTGTTTGCGTCGTTTATTCTCATGATTGTGGGATTGGTGTACGAATCCTATAAGGCCAAGCAATTGCGGCAACTGGCCGCTT
>DATFCE010000149.1:0-31119 GCA_035253365.1 Nitrospiraceae bacterium | reverse complement strand
CAAGTGATTCACGATCTTTTGTTTCGCCTTGTCATCGAAATAGATTAAACAGTTGCGGCAAAACACCGCATCCATTCCTCGAACCATTTTGGAACGTGACGCCTCGTACAGGTTAATGTTCACAAACTTCACCAGCCGCTTGACCACCGGAGCCAACACATACTGTCCCTCTTCGACGGTGAAGTATTTTTTGAGAAGATTCGCCGGCACGTTCCGCACGGAATATTCGCCATATGTTCCTTTGCGGGCTGTGGTCAACACCGTATCGCTAATATCACTCGCCAAAATTTCAATGGTCCAATTCATGAGCGCTGGGTGCTCCAACATCATCATGGCAAGCGTATAAGGCTCATCCCCGGTGGAACAGGCTGCACTCCAGATTTGTATGCGCATGCTCGCATGATTCGACTCCACAGCTTCGGGAATGATCATGTCTGTGAATGCCTGTAGCTGCGGCAGGTCACGGTAGAAATACGTTTCATTTGTCGTCACTAAACTAAACAGAGTAGCCAGTTCCTTATCCCGCATGGAGTCATATTTTAATAAATCGCAGTACTCTTCATATGTCGCGCAATTGCGTTCCCTTAATCGGGCTTGCAAGCGACCTTCCAAAACGTATTTTTTGTTATCCTGAAAAAAGATCCCGCTCTGAGCGTAGATAAGGTTGCGAAGATCAAAAAACGTTGTGAGACTTAATTCCATCGTATCAACGATTGTCCGGCTTCAGTAACTTCGAACTCGACACCGACGAGACAGTCGCTAATTGCATATCCACAGCGCTGCTTCGACTGAGCCAGGCTCAGAATTGCTCTGTTTGATCGAGCCCCAGCGCCGCCATGCTGAGTCGCCCCCCGCCATCTCATCAAAACTCCCATCAAAGCTGGCGGCGGTTGCTCTCGCAGGATTCTTACGCCCTTCTCGATCAGTATTTCCGGTGCATCTGGTTCTGCATCCAGATTTGAATATCCAGACGGGTAAAGCGCCAATGCTTACCGATCTTCGAGGCCGGCAATTCGCCAAGGCGGGCAAGCTTGTATACAGTCGCCTTGGAGACCCGCAAAAAACGAGCCACTTCCAGCACCGTCAAGATCTCTGCGTCCACTCGTGTCTCTGTTGGTGTGAAGGAGGCCTCATTCATATCAGATAGCGTATCGGTGAACGGACGTAGAAACTTAAGGATCGCACGATCACCACACGAGCATGCATTCTAGGCTGGCTTCATGCGTCTTGTTGGAATCGAATAGCGGAGTTGGAGGCCGTAATAGCTGTGAAGCATATTTCCGGGCGGGTATTGCGGTGGCAATCTCTATGACCACGATGATCTCGGTCGCATCGGGCAAAGGAGGAGTCGGCAAAAGTGTCGTGGTGGGCAATCTTTCCCTGGTCTTCGCACGGTCAGGAAGACGCGTAACCGTCGTCGATCTGGACGTGGGTGGGGCTGACCTTCACATCCTATTCGGACTTTTCCACCCGACCGCTACCCTCACCGATTTTCTAATGCGTCGGGTCGATTCGTTGGAAACCGTCGCACAAGTCGTCACGCGACATGCAGAACTTCGCCTGATTCCGGGTACCGGCGAAACTCTCGCGTCAGCGAATATGCCGTACGCCAAAAAACAACGATTGATTCGACACCTGAAGACGCTCCAAACGGACATCATTTTGATCGACGTTGGGGCGGGGACCTGGTACCATGCGCTCGATTTCTTTCTGATGGCCGATCATCATGTGGCGATGACTACGCCTGATCCGACTTCCGTTTTTGGATCTTTACCGATTTGTTAAACTTGCTGCTATTCGCCGGATGCTATCCGAGATTCATGGCCGCCATCCGGCCATTGGTGACCTGACTGATCAAGATTTTTCAAGTCTCGACGAAGTGCTCCGCCTCGTCGGACGCACGGATGAAACCATTCGCACAAGCGCCACCGAAGCCTTGGCCCGTTTTTGCCCATCACTTATCCTGAATCGCACCACCGGAGCACGCCGGGTGAATACGCTTCATTTAAAAAACTGTTGAAGGAATACGTCGGCATCGATCTCGCGTTGCTTGGTGAAGTGCCAGAAGATCCAGCCGTGGAACGTTCGGTACGCAACTATTTGCCAGTTGTCGAGGGGACGCCGCAATCACCTGCAGCAATTGCATTTGCCCGGATCGGCGAGAGACTTCTTGCGACCGCACTATCCACGGGTCGCCTCGGCGAGGCAAGTCAGGATACCGGGTCCACCATCATTTAAAGAAATTAAAGAAGATCGACATGCCGAGTGCGCAAACGCTCGGCCTGCAGTTGTAAAATGTGATGGATTAGACGCTCTTGGTCATCCGAACTGATTTCGACGAAGCGGGTTCCTACGCTATAAGCCGGTGCACTGTCGTCTATTGTTTCCACACGGATCACCTCGGCGCGTGCTTTAATCGGGGTAAAGGGAGGCAGAATCAGCCGTAAGTCCAATAGAACTCCGACCTTGACGCATTGATCCATCGTGAAACAAATCCCTCCCCCGCTTAGGTTGACATCCATTAAGCGGGGAATCATCATTCCCTCAGGCCGCATTCGCAACAAAGATTGAAGAATCAACTCCAACACCCAATCGATTTTCATCAGCCATGGTACGAGAACGGTATCGCCCTCTCCCTGATGAAGACGAGCCAGCAGATCTTCGGTCGGCTTTCCGACGAACATCGAAACCATATCTTCCCGCGGCGCTTCGCGTGGAAGTGTGACCTCGCCGACGAGTCGATACTCCAAAAACACGCGGTCATTAAGACGTAACCATTCACGACGCTCATCAGGGGAGTTCGATCGGTCATATGCTTTTGTTTCGTGATCTCGTCCCGCGAACACAGCATTCCCCTCCTGACCCACAGAATGGATATCCAACCCTCAAATCTGCCGATCCAGACGTTTACCGACGCTTTGGCTGTTTACACGATGAAAATCCCGTGCCGTTACGAGCCGGGTCGTCGCGATGTCTGAGAGTAATTGTCCGACAGCGGCCTGAGCGAGCCGAACTTTTTGTTCTACAATTCGGTCCCATTCGACAAGACGTGCCGCCATTGCGGTCGAAGGCCCGGATCCCGCCCAGGCTTTCGCTCGTTGTGCATAGCAGAGCGCGACGGAATTCCACTGGCCTTGTTCCGCTGCTTGAAGCGCGCGCCGCGTGAGGGATTCAAGAAGATCATCGGACGGGTTAACGGGCATGGTCCTCAGCCGCCGGCATGAGTTAGCGCACCATGTTGCACCAACGCTTGCCATGCTTCACGAAGGATGGTGAGACAGCGAATCGGACCATCGAGATGCTTCGGTGCGTGTCGCAAGTTGGCGAGGGTTAATTCTTCCAGCATGTAATCATAGAGACGCCGCAGCGTTGCGGCGACCTCGCCGCCGCGTTCCATGTCCAGCACATTGGACAATTCACTCACGATGTCGAACGCTCGGCTCAGAAATCGAGCTTTATCGGCATAGTTATCTTTGAGAATTCCCTCGCGCGCGAGCTCTAACGACTGCAACGCTCCGTCGTAAAGCAGAACGATGACTTGGACATCGGATGCGGTGAGAATCTGCGTTCGGCGATATTGATTAATGCCTGCGTGTCTGCCGTTCATTCTTTATCCTCATAGGCGTGACCGGAGAAAATCAAGTTGTCCTTGCATCTGGCGCAACAGTCCATCCAAGGTTGCGTATTGGCGACGCAGCCGTTCTTCATACGCACTCAACGCGTCCTCCTTGCGCGCGATCTGGTCGGAGAAGCTCTTGATCTCTCCGGTCAGTCTGTTTTTTCGCACGGTCAGCGAACCCGTTTCCACGTCGTCCAAGACATCCACTGCGTCAAACAGCCTTTGAGCGACTCCCGTTGAATCGGGTTTGGTGATAAAGAGATCCCTCACAGCCGTATAATTTTCAGCAAGCGACTTATCGAGGGCTGATTCGTCCAACGCAATTGTCCCATCTCGGTCGGTCTTGAATCCGATACGCCCGACGGCCGTGATCCCAGTGAGTCCGCCCACGTTGTCCGACAAGCTTTCCCTCAATCGGGTCAACACCGTCCTGGGCGCTCCTTCTCCAAACAACACGCCCCCTTTTTTTTGGTCCGTATCGTATGTCGTGCGCTCATTGATGAATTTCACGACATCATTGTAGGCGGTCACCAGCGCCTTGATGTCGGTCTTCGTCGAAGCCGGGTCGAGGCTGGCGGACACGTTTACCGTTGTGTCTTCCGGGGTGACGGCTTTTAATGACAGGGTCACGCCGGGGAGCGCATCGGTAATCGTATTGGTGCTCCGCTGCAAGGCGATGGGGGTTTGATCTGGATCGCCCACCACGACGATCGCATTTTGAGCGGCCTGTAGCGTATCGGCGCCTCCAGTGCCGGTGATATTTACAAAATCCAAATCTGTCGTATCGGTTGTGATCGTAATCGTGCTGTCGATTCCGGTCTTCGTAGCAGTCAGCACCAATCGGTAGGACGGAGCCGATTCGGTTCCGACATTGAGAAGCGAGGCGCTGACTCCGGCGCCAAGATCGTTGATGCCTGTCTTCAGATCCTCAAGGGTCGCTGTGTCGCCAAGCGTGATGGTTTGAGCCGCTCCACCGCCGAGAGCAAACGTAAAGGTCGCAGACCCTCCGCTTACAATGTCAGCCGTTGGACTGCTTACGGCTTTCGATGCCTTATTAATAAGTTGGTGCGCGGTGGCTAATTGGCTCACTTGCAGCGTGTAGCTGCCCGGTGCGGCGGATCCCGATGCTGTGGCGGTTAGGATATCATCATTTCCCACGGTGACGGCGACACGATCAAAATTAGCAGTACGCCGCAATGCGCCGGCGGCACTCTGCAATTTCAGCAAATTTGCGCCGAGCGTGCCATAGTCGGTGAGCTTATCTTGAAGCGCTTTTTTGTTCTCGGAGAGCCGATCAATCGGCGATTGCTGGACCGCTACGAGTTGGGCAATGACAGGGCCGAAGTCAAAATTATTGCCCAATCCGCCCACACTAATGTTGGCCATGATCGTTACGTCCGTTTCGTGAGCAACAGTCCTTGAGCAGAACCTAAACTTTTCGCAATCTCCAGGATTTCTCGAGCGGGAATTTGCCTGATTACCTCCCCCGACTGGCCATTCAGAACCTTGACGACGACGCGGCGCAGATCGGGATCGATTTCGATTTGAAGCTTCGGCTCGGTATGGGTAAAGATTTCCCTTAAATGGGAGACCGCGTGCTCCAGTTCGTTTCGGGCAATAGCCGATGTCTCGGGCTGCGGTTCCGTCTCTCGCGCATGCGAAGCACCGTGATCCGGCATTTTTGCCTCTGATGCCTCTCGTGTGTCGCTCCGCCCTAGTAAGATCGGGGACGTATGCCGCCCAGCCACTTCTTGAAGCATGGCCGTCTCCTTGTTCCTTCATCCGCCCTCGTCAGCGAGGGCGGATGAAAGAATCTTCCTACTTACCGCAACAGGGCAAGGGCTTGCTGCGGTAAGGCATTGGCTTGTGCGAGGATCGCAATGCCCGACTGGACAAGTATCTGATTTTTGGTAAACACCGATGTCTCGTAAGCAATGTCGGCGTCCCGAATGCGTGATTCAGCCGCCGTATAGTTCTCACCGGTGACCTGCAAGTTCGCGATGGTTGCCTCGATCCGATTCTGAACCGACCCATAACCGGCTCGCGCGCCCGCCACTGCGCTAATGGCGCTGTCAATGTTCGACAAGGCGCTCTGCGCGGCATTCGCCGTTGAGACATTGACGTTGGTCAGCCCGATCGCCGACACCGTCAGATCCGTAAGATTCAAGGAGAGCGTGTTGTTGGCGCCGCTCTTGAATCCGACTTGAATCGTGAAAGTCGAGCTGGCCCCGCTCAATAGAGGGCTGCCGTTGAATTCCGTTACGGCGGCGATTCGATCGATTTCCGAACGAAGCGCCACAAACTCCTGGTCGAGGTACGAACGCTCCGTGTTACCGACCGTACCGCTGGACGACTGCGAGGCTAGCTCGCGCAGCCGGGACAGCAGATTGCCAATGGTGCTGGCCGCACCGTCAGCCACCTGTGTCAGGCTGATACCATCATTGGCATTGCGCTGCACCTGATTGATGCTCCGGATCTGAGCCCGTAATGTTTCTGAGATGCCCAACCCTGCCGCGTCATCGGCCGCTCGCGTAATGCGAAGTCCCGATGACAAGTGCTCCACGGACTTCTGCAGTTGAGCTGTACTGCGCGACAAATTGGTCTGTGCAGCGATAGAGGCTGGATTGTTATTGACAATAAGCGCCATGGTCTCTTCCTCCTTGAATGTGAGCGTTGGTTGGATTGATCGAATCGGCTTCCATGCCGATGATCAGACGCGCCGGCCTCGGTCGGTTCGCCCTCCTTCCCGGCTGTCTCCGCGTCTCACGTTCCTTATCGGCAGACGTGAATCCGGACTTGAGAATCCCGTTTGGGGATGGGAATGCACCGCGATCCACAATGAGCGCGCCTTCCCTTATCTGATGCAGCTAAGCCTGCTCCGGTAGGCATGGCAGCAATTCATATTCGAGAATATCCGCCAATCGCACAACATCGCCCGCCTCTCTCGCATCAAGCAGTGGACCGATCCACGGCGAGACAAGTGAAGACCCGATGTCGGAGTGCTTACAACTGAGCCTCACTTCGATAGCTTCCACATAATCAGCCAACAGACCCAGCCACGCATCGATCGACTGAACGGGCGCCGTGCTGGTTCGCAGCGGATCGATCAGGGCTTGGCCTTGCTCACGAATTAGGACGGCAAAACGCCGAAGCTGGGGTTCTACACCGGCCACAATATCTTCCATAGGTTGGGATGTGGCCCGTATCGGACCGGCTTCACTGGCCGTTCGTGCGAAGAGAGCCGGCTGCAGATCTCTATCGGTCAGGCGTCTATCGTTGAAGCATAACGAGGTCACCACGCGCTGTTGAGCCTGCGCCCTATCGCTCACCTCCGCCAAAACTTGTAGAATCGTTGCATCATCGGCGACTTCCCACTGTTCGTGATCAAGTTGAACCCGCATAATTCTCCTTTCGGGCAGTTCTGGGACGCAGGCTGGTTTGCCGAACGGCGCCAAGTTCCCCCTCGGAGTTCCCCGTACGCCGCATCACTTCGATGGCCCTGTCTCTCAAAATCTGAAAGGCCTGCGCCTGTTGGCGAACCATGAGAAGGACGTTCCTTGCATCAACATTGTTAAGATGGCGCAAGCAGGACACGGTGAGCGGCGCAAACGCGGGGGATGCCGAGGCCGACGCGGTCGCCTGCTGACGAAGTTGACTTAATTGCGCTTGAGCGGCCTGTAATAAATCTACCGGAAGCGAAGAACGGGTGCACAGGTGAACGATATGGTCGGCATGTCGGACGAGGGCATCGAGTTGAGGGGCCAAGCACTTGAAAACGGCGCGCGTGTGAGCGGTATCCGGAGCAGGATGGCACAGGCCGTTGGTTTTATTCTTCCGCCCGGTAAACATCTCGTACCAGAAGCCGCGCCAGAACGTCCGGTACCATTGCGTCGTGATGTCCTCTTGGCCGGCTCGTAAATTCCAACACGCAAGGTCGTCTTCATCGATGCCCGATTCGAGAATGCGTGCACCGGTCAGACGGGCAGGAAACGGCCCCTGCCCGACTATGAATACGGCCAACGCAGCGATCTGTTCGGGATCCAACCGATCTTTACACGCATGGTGTGAGCAGATCTGATCGAAGCCGCACGGCGCGCAGGCCAGATCAGGCTGGATAACCCAATGGCCCCGACCATACGGCCCTGTCTCATTGTAATCCACATGCCCGACCGAGATATCGAGAACCGGCGGACCGGCAGCGACCGCTACATGCATGGGGCCGGTATCGTTACTCAGCAACAGTCGGCACTGAGACAGTAATGCGGCCAGTTGGGAAAGATCGGTTTGGTCGACGGCATCGCAAATAAGACTGGTGCCGCCAGCAGCGCGGTAGGCGGCAAGAACCTGTTGGATCGCCTGCGACTCCCCTTTCGTGCCGATCATGACAAAAGCGGCCGGAATACGGCGACTGATATGGGCCATCGTTTGTCCCACATATTCGGGCCGCCAGGCTTTCATGGGATCGCTGGCGCCAACCTGGACCGCAATCGGCAGCATCGCGGGACCTTTCGCCCGAAGAAATGCGGCGGCCCAATCCAAGGCCTCCTGATCCACGGTCAATGTCAGCGGGGTGTAGGGGCCGATTCCGCTGCCGCCCAAGGCGTACAGGTCCACGAGATTAAAACTGTTGAACCGTCGGTAGTGATGGAGATCGGCAAAATAGGCGAGCCACGGATTGCGGACTACGCAAGTCCCATCGATCGTCGTTGTCACTCCGCGAGTGTCCGGCGCGTCGAGATATGCCGCTAAAAGTGCCGTGCGCTTGTTAAACGTCAGATTGATAACGCGGTCGTACTTGATGTCTCGAAGCGGTCTCACCCAGGCCGATAGTTCTCGCGTTAAGGCCACGACGTCCTTCGCCATGGCGCGCGCGTGATCGATGAGGCCCTGGAAGTCATAAGAAAAGATATGCCGCAGTCCGGGAAGAAGCGCCGCCATGGGCGCAAAACTGCGGTCGACGACGAGGTCAACAGCGGCATCAGGCCATTCCGCGTGGAGACGAGAGATCAACGGGACGGTCTGCACGAGATCGCCCATGCGGGTCACATTGATGATCAGCGCTTGTCGAGTCATACGAGATCCCGCCGCTCCATCCGGTATTCATCCAGCAGGAGCAGCAAGAGATGGTCCTGTGTCAGCTCGGCCGTGGGCCCCCGGCTTCTGATCCGTTCCGCCACGTCTTTCAACTCAACTCGCTGGCTGGATGGGAACTCCGTGAGGATGGCGGAAAGAGCCGGATGATCCGTACTGCGCGGAACCAAGGATCCGGCTGTGCGCTCACCACGCAGAACCGCCCCCACCCGGTCGGGCTGCGTCATGCCGACCTGCGACAACAGATCTCGCATCCGGTGCACATACGTATGCTCGCGAAGGACCCGTTCTCTCGCCGCTCGTGCCATGGCCGCTCTGGCCTCATGTTCGTGCAGCCAGCCCGGGATTTGCCCGAGCAGGTCATCGGGACTGTGAAAACTTGTCATTTCCTTTTCATTAAATAATTCCGGCAAGAGGCTGCGTTGATCGAGCAGTTGAAACGCCCCCGACGCCGCAAGCTCGAACGCGCGAGGATTGATGAAATCTCCATCGGGGTCCAGTCCCTCCCCGATGCACGAGTGAAGGTTCAGATTGATTCGGCTGGCGTTAAAGACTTTGATGCAGGTCTGAGTGTCGATGCGCTGTCCCTGCCGCTGCAGCGCGCCGGCGAGCGCGTGTGCGCCTACCCATTCGTTTCCCCAGACCTTAAACATATACGGCTGACCGATGAGACGAGGAAGGATCGCCCGACGGTTGGCATATCCGGCGCCGACAAATGAGACATCGGCGCCGAATTCCACGCGGTCGTCGTTGGATAAATCCAGCGGTCGATGCACCGAAGGATCGGCAGCCACGGGCAGATAATTGACATGCCCGGCCCCCGCCTGCTTTAGCATCGACGGGAACGCACCTTGTTGGATGATAAACCAGTAGTCGTATCCTCCTGCGAGCTGTTGCCAATAGGTCAGGTGCCGGTAATTTTCTACGAACCACATGGCGGTGATCAATTTTTTCTGACGCACATGATGGAGCATCGGCAATGTCAACGGCGCTTGGGCCAGCGCTAAAACGAGGTCGGGCGGATCTTCCGATAACCGAACGACGGTGAGTTGGCTCAACAATTCGGCAAAGCGGCTTTGCATGGCCGCTCGCTGTCGAGCGTCTTTGATATCGGCGAGAGAATGATAACTGCGATCATGGTGGCTATGATCGATCCACGTCACGCGATGGCCTAAGAATTCGAGCGCGGACGTCGTATAACGGGCAATGGGAAGCGAGCCGCCGTAGATCGGCCCGACCACGGCCACATGGAGCTGCGCACCGGCTTTCTGGGCGGCCATTCGTCGGAGGGCAAGCTTAATTGCATCATGCTCCTCGGCATGAAGGCGCGCCGCCGGCGCGTACGTCACGAATCGCAAGGGGTGTTCTAAGGACATAAGCGTGGTCGCTACTTCTCGTGCGTCTCCCCACACCCAGTCCACACGATCCAGCCAATCGCCCAGCGATCGGCATGCCAAGGCATCATGAAAAGTCGAAAGGTCGGCCACCACGACTGCGATTCGATTCTCTCGCGGCAGGCGACGGCGAAGGGCTTCAACGTGGTAGAGCAGGCCGACGCCGAGTACAACCGCCACTTCACCCGGCTGCAACGCGGTGGTTTGGGCCTCAGCCCATGTCATCGCTTCCTTTTGAGGATCGTAGGCGCTATGGATCGCACGCCCCGATTCAGTCGCGGTCGGTATTCCGGTCCGGGCCGCCGTGATGGTCAGTCTGCCGCCGCGTACTCGGCGCAGATCCTCGACCAACGCGGGGTAGCGCATGGACAGCCCCGCCAAATTAATTTCAAACGTATTCATGTGTAGTTTGTGGAAATTCTGATTGATGCAATTGTTGCCAGGTTCGCTCACGTTGCTGATCCGGATTCGGCGAACCGGGGTGCGTGTAATACGCGCCCCACTGATCGAGATGGCTTTGCCACAACGTCCATCTTTGAGAATCGGTGGCCGACACACGGTCCGAGAGGACCACGTCGACACTTTCTGAAATCGGGCATTCATCCGCCGTTCCGGACTCTGCTTGCCACACCCAATGTCCCTCCCCATAAGGGCCGGTCTCATGCACGCGGGCTCGCGCAAAGTAAAACCCAAGCGCTCTCGCTCCCATGGCCGCCCCTAAATGAAGCGGGCCGGTGTCCGCCCCTACGACCCATTGGCAGCGGGCAAGGATGACCATCAGTTGTTCAAGGGTCGTCCGTCCGGTTGCATCCCACACACGACCCAATACAAGCGACGGGATATGATCCTGTATGGCTCGTCCGCCTTCGCGCTCGTTTCCACTTCCGATCAGAACCACCCGGCCGGCGGCGTGCCTCTCGAGAAACCGGACGATCCATTCCGACCAGCGAATCAGCGGCACACACCGTTCGCAATCGCCCGCGCCCACGATCAACGCCACCCATGCACCCTCTTCCTGACCGATAGCCGAGAGGTCCTCCGGCAACGAAACCGACGGACACGACAGGCGCAGCGAGACACCCAGAGGCCGCGCGCCGCAAAATCCGCACAATGCATCGGCGAGATGAACGCGATTCTGTCCCCGCTCTGTCGCGACCGCTCTGACATAAGCCGCCCAGGGAGGACCGCCGCGATCGAGCGGTCCTTTCTCGCCGGGCCCCATCACCCGCGCGGCGATCAGCGTGCTGAGCAGGACTGCTCTTGGGTGCTGGTTCAAGTTATACGCACGCGCATACGTCATCGGCATCAATCCTTCCAGGTAGCTACGGGCCTCTTCCACCCGGGGCTGGATTGGCCCCGCCTGCGCCGCCCAGCGGTGCCAATATGCCCCAGCCCATGGGATGACATGATCGATTCCGGGGAAGCGCGCCGCTACTGACGCCAACGGGGATGCGCAGAGAAGAGACAGATTCCTTTCGACATCTCGCCCCTTGAGAGCGGCGATGGCCGGGAGCGATTGGATCAAATCGCCCAGGCGCGCCAGTTGGATGACAACAGCCCGCCCCGATTCAGGCCGCTTAGCGGATGACGCAGGCATCGGGTTTTGCCAGGCTCTTGGCCAGCGCGTCCAGCCCTTCGTAGGCCGGATTCAACAGCTTGATCGTGTCGTATTCGCGGCGCGCCACGTCCCATCGCTCCAGGCGCACGGACACACCGGCCAAGGCGAAGCGTGCGCTGAGGTCCGCCGGATTTCGGCCGAGAAAACGGCTCAATTGATCGGCCAATGCATTCCACTGTCCCAGGACAGCCCCCGCCTGAAGCAGCCAATGGAGAGCCTCCGCATCGTCCGGATGCTCGCCCAGGACCTCGTTGAAAAGATCCCACGCGCGAGTGGAATCTCCTAGGCCGAGCGTCGCCATTCCCCATCCCATCCGCGCTTTTCGGGACTGGGCCCCGCAGCGCCAAGCCGTTTCAAACGCAAACGCGGCTTCGGCATGCCTGTGACATTGGATCTCAAGGATCCCCCGAAGCAGCCAGCCCTCTCCGCAAAGCGGCTCGCGCCTGCACAGCGCGCTCACATGCTCTTCGGCTTCCTCCAATCGTCCGTGCTCGAGAGCCGCTTTTGCTAATGCGGCTCGCGCATCTGATGTGCCTTCGCACAGCAGGAGCCGCCTCCAAAAGGCTTCGGCACACTCAGGGACACCGGCCCATGTGCAGACATGAGCCGCCCACCGCAGTACGCTGCCATCGTGCGGCCATATCTGGGGCGCCTCCAAGAGCCGTTTCACTTCAGGGAAATCCCGATTGCGAGCCGCGCGCTGCACAGCGGCGACAGTTTCCCAATGCGGGCGTTCGGTCGGACAAAGCAATTCGATACGCCCCTTTCGTTGCGCCTCGACCGTGACAGTGCGATGCGCATACCCATCGGTCACATAAGCGAGATCCTCATCGATGACCCACCACTGATGTGCCCATCGCGCGAGAAGCCGTTGACTGTTGTGTTCTTCGTGGTCTTTCCGGCCGGGGCTCTGACTCTCGAGATGATAGAGAACGCTCCGTGGTTGATAGACGATGCGACCACCCCGCTCTCCGATTTTGAGACACAGGTCGACATCCTCAAATCCGTTTCGATACTCTTCATCAAATCCCCCAACCGCCGTAAACACGTCGGGGCGTACGAGCATGCAGGCCGCCGTGACACACTGAAACTCCCGCCGATGGTTGACCGCCGGTGTCTCGGCGGGAAACCCCCGATAGAGATGATAGGGAAGAAAAACATCCCGTGAAAACACCACACCGGCGTGCTGAATCGTTCCATCCGGGTAGAGCAGTTTACTGCCGACGATGGCCGTCTCCGGATGGGTCTCCACTTCGTCGATTAACGCACGGAGCCACCCTTTGCACGGAATCGTATCGTTGTTGAGAAAGACGAGATACCGACCGCGGGCTGCGCCAGCGCCTTGATTGCACGCCTTGGCAAAGCCGAGGTTTTCTTCATTGCGGATCATCCGGATATCGCCGCGTAATGTGGCAAGGAATGCGCCGGTCCTATCGGTCGAGGCATTGTCAACGAGGATGACCTCATACGACACATCCGTCGTGACCTCTGCCAAGTGGACCAAACACTGCTCCGTGAGCTCAACCTTATTAAAGACAGGAATAATGATGGACGCGATAAACGACTTCTTCTCATGAGCGGCGCCATCCGAGGATGCGCGCATCGTTCCCCCCTGTGTCTCCTCGAGTACACCGCGGGCATAGGCCGCATGAAGCAAAGCTCCATAGACGGGGTGCAAAACCGTCTTCAGGTACAGGTTGTCGAATCCGCCGGTGTGCGTTTGGATGGTCCGCAACGTATCAAGATTCGGCTTCTCCAGCTCAGTCGCGACATTGAGCAGACTGGCGACGATTGTTTCGTGGTGGCGCTCGGGCTGCTGCAGAATCTCCTCGATGCGGAGCACCGACCTCAACTCCGGATGCTTCTCCGCCAAGATCACGGCCATTCGGCCGGCGTTCCGCTGACGAGCGACGAATCCTTCCGGTGTCATCTCGTGGTGATGGGAGGTGATCGCGATCGGTTGATAATACAGCCGCATTCCTTGGCCTGCCAATCGATAGCCCAACTCGATGTCGTCATACGCGGGATAAACAAAATCCGGATCAAAGAGTGTCTCTTGCTTGAGCAAGAGACTTCGTTTGAGCGAAATGTTGCTCGTATAAAACAGGCGGAAGTCCGCCTGCCCATTTTTTACTTCATGAAACGCAAACTGTTGGCCGCCTTCCGGAGAGACGAGAAAGCGCATAAACGGTGTCACGGTAATTTCAGGCGACCAATCGATAAACCCCAGCATGGCATCGTGTTCGGATGGATATTGACTGTGAAATTTGAGATGTGACTCTATAAATCCAGGTTCCGGGATCATATCGTCGCCCGTCAACAAGACGAGATTCCCTCGCGCAGCCCGGATACCCATATTTCTTGCGGCATTGGGACCCCGGTGCGGCTGCGTGAGAATTCGCAATGTGAATGGCGCCTGAAAGCTCTGCAACATGGCACGCGTCTCGTCGGAGGACCCGTCATCGATCACGATCACTTCAAAATGTTCCGGTGGGATGGTCTGCGAAACGAAGGCCAGAAGCGTCTTACGCAGGATGGTCCGCCGGTTGTAGGTCGGCATCACGACGCTGAGCAAAGGAGGAGTTCCTTGTGATACAGAGCCTTCGGGGAGAGATTCGGTCACGATATGGGTGGAACGCGTTGGGCTTATCTGAGAATAGTCCTGCCGTTGCCCCTTCTGTAATGCCGCGATCGGCTCGTGTAATCGATACGCCCAGCGCAAGAGGCTTATGTAGTGCTGTTCCGCCAAGGTATTGAGCGCATCTGACGGGTTATCTTGTTCTCGTCTGCGCTTCAGAATAGCGAATCCCTCTTCGACATATCGTTTGCCTTGAAGAAGCTCTTCTCGGGAGAGGTTCGGCGTATGCATGACGACCTGATGCCCGCCATAGTCCTGCCACTGCAGAGAATCGATCCAGCCTTCGCGGATTCCCTCGTCATACAGCGGGGTCCCCGGGTACGGCGTGATGATGGTGACGCCGATCGTATCGGGCTCGTAGCGTCGCACCAAATCATAGGTGTCGACGATGGATTCACGCGTTTCCAACGGCAAGCCGATAATGAGCAGAAAGTGGAGTCTGATGCCCAGTTGCCGCGTGCGCTCGCGGAGATGAGCCAGCTTCGGGACGGTCAGGCCCTTCTTGCCGTCGCGGTGATGCATGACGCGTTCGTCGCCGCTTTCAACGCCGATCAGAATGCCGGCGCATCCGGCCGCGCGCATCTTCTCAAGCAGCGCATCGCCGAGACAATCCACCCGCGTCTCGCACATCCACTCGAGCGGCCAGCCGGCTTCGATGATCAGGTCGCAGAGCCGTGCAATGCGATCTTGATTTAAGGTGAACGTCGCATCCCGGAAATACACCTTAGTGATCTTTAAGCCTTCCACGACCTCTTTCAATTCTGCGGCGATCCGTTCCGGAGACTGAGCGCGCCACTTCACGCCTTCGACGAGAGGATAGGGGCAATAATATCCGCAGGGGTACGGGCATCCGCGGCTCGTCTGGAAAGTCGCGACCGGGGAGCCGAGCAATGGATAGACATAGGATGAGTTGGGAAGAAGATCACGAGCCGGAAATGGCAGCCGATTGAGGTCCGCCACCGGCTCCCCCGCATCGAACTGCAAGACCGCGGTCCCCGACTCTTGGGACTGCAGCCATGCAGTTCCGCTTCGGCTTCGGCCGCGAACCAATTCGGCGATGTTCAGATCCGCTTCGCCGTGGATGATGAAATCTGCTCGGCTGGTCTCCAAGAACGTCTTGAGTATCCGTTGATCGCGAACCAATGTTTTACCGACAATGATGGCGCGGGGATGATGGTGTCGCAGTTCAGCGACGAACGTCGCATCCTGATGCAAGGTGGGAAGAGAAACCGTCGCGATGAGCACATCCCAAAGTTGCGTGCTCAACCGCGCCACAATGTTCTGTTCGCTCAGCCGAAGTGGATCGGCATCGAGAAGTTCGACCGTGTCCCCCGCTTGCCTGAGTGTGGAGGCCATGATGGCGAGATCGAGTGGAGGAAGCAGCAGGTGCTCGCTCCCGTCAAAGCCGAGCCCGCCGGCCATGCTTCGGCTCACGGGACGATGTGCCAGCGACGGAGTGTTGATTAACGCGATACGCATGTCGTCTCCTGTGGCGAATCCGGCAGGCCGCCCAACGCCACCAGCCGTTCTTCCGTTCCACCCTGGTGAGCCAGTGTGATGGCACGGGTTAGCCATTCATAATCGATATCTTTCATCTTGGCCGCATTAGGTGTTCGGCAGGACCCGTTGTAGGGATCCACGACGACCAGGCCTTTTCGTTCCACTTCCTCGGCCATCCCGCTTCCGGGCGTCGGCGTAAAGAAACTGATACTCAGATGATCCGGGTTGATCTTCCAAATCATCCGAATCGTCTCCATGACTTCCGCCCGCGTTTCCGTCGGTGCGCCGACGATGATATTGGCCCAAATCTTGATCCCGTGCTCTTTGCAGATCCGGGCGGCTTTCAAATTCTCTTCTACCGTCGTTTCCTTCTCGAACAAATCCAAGATGCGCTGGCTGCCGCTTTCAAATCCCACCATGGCCCACGCCAAACCGGTCTCGGCCATCTGCCTCACCACGTCGGGATACCGGCACATGAGATCGGCGCGCATCTGACAAATGTACGGCTGTGTAAAGCCCGCCGCGCGATACTGAGTGCAAAACTCGCGGGTCCAGCGATGATTGATGAAAAAGAGATCGTCGTGGGCCATCCAGCTGTGGAAATGAAAGCGCATGTCGAGGGCGCGTAGTTCATCGATCACATTGCGCTGGCTGCGCATCTTCACCCGATTGCCGAATACGGCGCGTTCGGCTGGTTGACAGAAATTGCATTTGAACGGGCAGCCACGTCCGGCATTGGTCGTCACGAACGGCGTGGGGAGACCGGGCGCCATCGGAGTGGCCAACTCCCCGCTGATATCGAAAAGATCGCGATCCGCCCACGGGAGGTCATCCAGCACCGGTCCTTCCCCCGGGATGATCCGATCGGCCGGCTGCCCGCCGGCAATCCGATCCAGCAGCTTGACGAAGCTGATCTCTCCCTCTTGCGTCACGATATGGTCGATGAGTCGGTTCGAGGCGACTTGCTGCGTGTGGATGGTGGCATGGACGCCGCCGAAGATGACAATGGCATCTTCCTTCTCTTCTTTCACAATCCGAATGGCTCTCACCGCATCCGGATAATGCAGGCTCCAGGAGGTGATGCCCCATACCTTGGTCGCTCGCCGGCGAACCTCTTCACGAAACTGCTGCCAGTCCCGCAGAGTCCGTAGATCGATCAAATCGATCGTATAGCCGTGAGCTTTTGCTGAAGCGCTGAGCGAGGCGAGGCCGTGATCGATGAAGTTCGCTTCGATGGTCGACTTCTTTTTGAAACTGTCGAATCCCGGCAACGCGATCCCGGGGAAAATCAATGTGACATGCATATGGTTCCTTCCTTCCGGCTCGCCCGGCACAGCGCGGTCAGGGAACCGCTCTGGTGATACCACTGCAGCGTGGAAGCCAACCCTCGGAGTAACGACCACGACGTGTAAGGACCGATCTGCGCGCGCAACTTCGCATTGTCATATGCGCGGTGGCACCGCTCCGGCGAGCCCATCAACAAATACGCAAAGTCGGGAGCGATGGACGAAGGCGCCGACCGAGCGGGAAGCGGCATTTTGTCGCACCCAAATGGCGTGTCGAATCCCGCCACGTTGCCCAGCGTGCGCATATACGCACCGATGGAGACCGGTTCCTCTCCGGTGATGTTGTACAGACCCGTCAGCCGCGCCTGCACCGCGCGCACGATGCCCTCGATGAGATCATCGATGTACAAAGGTTGAATGATGCGATGCTGTAGCCGGTCCCACACGGAAAGAAGCGGACGCCGATCGAGCCACGCCGACAGAGCAGGCTCCAACAACCAGGCGCTCCCGGGGCCGTAAACATTTCCGATACGGAGAGTCAGCGTATCGCGCGCCGGCGGGTTACGCCAGGCCGACACGATTTTCTCCGCCTCGGCTTTCGAGCGGCCATACTCCGATTCCGGCCGGCACGGACATTCCTCGCGCAATGGAATTTCCTGATGCGATCCCAACCCTTGCGCTTCGATGCTGCTCGCAGAGACGAAGTACGGAACCTTCAGTGTACTCGCCAGTTGCAGCGCCCGTCGGGTTCCTTCCACATTGGCTGCCCTCAGCGTTGGGCTACTGACGGAAACATCAGCCGCGAGATGACAGAAGATATGCGCGACGGGAAGCGTTTCAAGATTCGAAAGGCCGTCGTCCGTCGAGAGATCGCAAGCCACGACGGTCGCACCTTGTTTGACTAACTGATCCGCGCGCGGAGCGTGAACATGACGTGTCAAAATGGTGACGCGGGCGCCGGCGGAGAGAAAACGCGCACTCAGGTGTGAGCCGATAAACCCTGCCCCACCGGTTACGAGCACATGGGTTTTTGAGTTGATTGTGGTGAGGGGCATGCCGGCTCTCCACGCATGAATCCGCTTTGCCGCACGTCATCCAGCAAATGCTACGCCTGGATCATTCAGGACAAAGACTTCCCTGAATTCAGCGTGTTGGAGAAGAAAGTGAAAACCTATCGATTGAGACGGTAAGCCGACCCGGCAAACACTGCCGGGTGCACGGAAAAATGAGTCGGCTCTCAATGAAGCATGGCAGTCTGTCAAGATCGAGGATCGAATCAACACCAACCTGCGCGGCCGAACACTGGCGCTGAACTTACGCAGATCGACCTTCTCATGCTCCTTTCAGTTAAAGAAGTCCGCCTGTTTCACCGATAATCCATAGGGACTTATCGCTTCATCTTCGCGATTGGATCTATGGATACCGGCCAGGCCCGCCTCAAATGATCAGAGAAGTATGTCGTGCAGCGCGATCCGTATATTGCATCTATTCAATTCATCAAAGATTGGGATTGGGATGAAGTCCTGTACTTCCTGGGCGAGGCTGCTCTCGTGACGAAGATGATTCATGTCGATCAACTGAAACCCGGCATGTTTATCGATCGCCTGGATCGGTCATGGCTCATGACGCCTTTCTTCTGTCACCGCTTCATGCTGCGCGATGAAAGTGACATCGCCCTTCTGAAGCGTCACGGCATCTGCCATGTCGTCATCGATCCGTCGAAAGGATGCGACGTGGACGATCCGGCCACGTCGTACCCGGCTCTTACAGAGAAAGGCCCCGAGCGGATTGCACCGGTAATCGATCCACCCGCGCGGCCTTCGCTCTCCCAACCGCCCAGCAAACGCAGGCTGACCCGGGATGAAATCAACGTCGCGCAACAAGTGCAGGCGCAGGCAATCACGACAGTTCAGCGCATTTTAGAAGGATTCCACGGTTCCGCGCGACCGAATGCGACCCCGCTTTTCGCAGTGGCCGCACAACTACAGGAATTCCTCCGTACCCACCGAACGGGGATGATGACCGCCGTGTTGCTTCGCCAACTGCAAGAATATGACGAAACGCTTTTCTCCCACGTCGTCGATGTCGCGGTGTTATCCCTGGTGGTCGGCATCGATCAAGGGTTCAGCGCATCGGATCTCACCAGCCTCGCGGTAGGCGCCATGCTGCATGATGTCGGGGAGCTTCGTCTGCCCCGCAACGTGTTCCGTACAACGGGCACGGGCGATGATCGAACAGGGATACTGAAACACCAGCATCCGGCTCTCGGGTGGACCATGTTATCGAAGGCCGATGGATTGCCGGAAAACGCCTGCCGCGTCGTCGCGGAGCATCATGAGCGCATCGATGGGTCGGGGTACCCGAATAAATACCGAGGAGCCGCTATCTCGGCTTTGAGCCAACTCGTCGGGCTCATCGATAGCTATACCACGCTCATCACAAACCGAGGGGGACGGCCGGCTCTTTCACCAGCCCAGGCCATTCGGCATCTGTACCAGCTGGCTCGGCGTCTTCAGTTCGACCAGGGGCTCGTTGAACATATGATTCATAGTTTGGGCGTCTATCCGATTGGGAGTGTAGTGGAGCTCAATACCGGCGAGCACGCCATCGTGGTCGACAGGAATTCCGGGGACACCGTCAAGCCGCCGGTCAAATTACTGTCCGATTCCCGCGGCATACTGTTGCCGGAGCCTTTCGTCGTTGATCTGGCCGATTCCAACTCAATGCCACCCCGACAAATCGTCCGAGATTTGAATCATGGAATGGGCCAGCTCGACATTGCACGCTATTTGGAACACTGAAACAAACTATTTTGTGACCGACTGAGGCCATGAACGAACCATCCGTGCATAAGACACTGTTGACTGCCTCCGATATTCCCGACACCACTCTCCTCAGCCAGACGCTTCTGGAGGCGCTGCCGATCGGCATCTGTGCTGTTGACCTCTGCGGCCGTGTTCTTTCATTAAATATGGAAGGATCCCGTCTGCTGGGATGGAGCGAGGCCTCATGTCGGGGACAGGCGTTACACGAATTGATCGAGTGCGTCACCGGCATTGCCGTCAATGACACCGCTTGCCCGGTGATGCAGGTTCTCTGCACCGGTGAGCCGAACTGGGCCCCGCACATCATCATCCGTGGTCAGAATAATCAGATGAGATCGGTGGAATATAAATGTGTCCCACTGAGAAATCCCGAGCCGATCGGCGCCCTCTTCAGCTTCCGCGATCTCACGCATCAACTTCAATTGGAGCACGACCGAAGCCGTTTGGTGATGATTCCCGAAGAAAGCCCTTTTCCCATCATTGAACTGGATCTCAACGGCAACCTTCTGTACGCCAATCCGAAGATGGTTCGCTTGCTGCAAGAGTTTGGTTATTCTGATGCCGGCTTCCCAAACATCCTGCCCAATACCCTTCCCGCCCTTCTTGAAGACTGTGCAAATGGCCAAGCTGTGCGAGATCTCGAGGTGACGGTTTCGGGCCAATGGTATGCTTGGACGTTCTGCCCCATCCCGGACTGCAAGCAAATCCGTGGATACGGCGTAGAGGTCACAGCCATTCGACATGCGGAATCATCCTTGCAGCACTTCGCGAGAAAATTAGAGCACCAGAATCAGGCGCTCAACGAGGCGCTGCGCAAGGCCGAAGAGGCGGCGCGGGCCAAATCCATCTTTTTGGCCACCATGAGTCATGAAATCCGGACGCCAATGAATGCCGTCATCGGCATGACGGATTTGTTGTTGGACACCGATCTGTCAGCCGAACAACGTGAATATGCGGAGACCGTGGGCCGATCCGGCGAAGCGCTCATGACCATCATCAATGGCATCTTGGACTTCTCGAAGATCGAAGCCGGCAAGCTGGAATTGGACATCATCGATTTTGATCTGCGCGAATCAGTGGAACATATCCTCAGCCTTCTCGCGGAATCAGCCCATGGGAAAGGACTCGATCTCGTTCCATTTATTCACAATGATGTTCCGACGGCGGTGCAAGGCGATCCCGAGCGGCTCCAGCAAATCCTCACCAATCTCGTCGGCAATGCCATCAAATTTACTGAGCGTGGCGGTGTGATGGTGGAAGTGCGTTTGAGAGAAGAGACTGATGACGGTGTGATGGTCCGCGTCGAGGTTACGGACTCCGGGATCGGCGTAGAGCTCGGCGCGCGCCAACGTCTCTTTCAAGCCTTCTCCCAGGGGGATAGTTCGACGACACGCAAGTATGGCGGCACCGGACTTGGTCTGGCCATTTGCAAACAACTGGCGGAGTTGATGGATGGGGAGATCGGTGTCGAAAGCGATCCCGGACATGGCAGCACGTTTTGGTTCACAGTTCGTTTGAAAAAAGGAGCAGCCATTACCTCCACCGCACCGGCGTTTCCTTTCTTACGAGGGCGAAAAGTGCTGCTTGTCGATGACTGCGCGTGGCAACGGATGGCCCTGCAGCATACTCTCTCAAAATGGGGAGGAGAATACGACGGTGTAGAGAGCGGTCTGGATGCGCTCAATCGCCTCGAACAAGCCGCTACCGCGGAAGCCCCCTACGATCTGGCGATTGTAGATTGGAACTTGGCCGGCTCCGGCATAGATTTGGCCTCCTCCATGTCGCAAAAGCCACTCATAGCCGCCACACCGATTGTTTTTATGGTGAATCGACGAGAACAAGGGGCGGTAGAAAAGTTCACTCGGTGTTCGCGAACCACATATCTCACGAAGCCCATCCGCCATAGACATCTTCATGATTGTCTCAGCGCGCTAGCGGCAATGCCGAGACCCTCGCATTGAAGGCATGGTTCCTTTCAAGGTCTTACATCTGGCAGGCAGGTGTCCCGCCGAATCTTCCAATAGAGAGCGCCAGCCGCGTGAGACGCCAATTCACCTCTGTGTATTTAGTTGGAACTAGACCGGCAGTTATGAGAAAACCGGGTAACGGGTGGGGTGGTCTTCCCGTACGATCATTTGCTTCGCCAGGCGGCTGTGTTGATTGACAATCAACGGACCCCGTAAATTAGCCGTAACTCGCGACGGATCATCGGAGGGAATCGTCAAGATCACCATGACAGCGAGGTCTCGTTCAGAGGAAAGCTTCAAGTCGGCCATGTCATCCGGTGTCAAAACCACCTGATAGTCCGGCTTGCACAGCACGGGATCGGTGACGACGAAGGCGAGGGATTCCTCGTCCAACGACTGTAACCATTTAAAGGGAACATCACGATCGTGATCCAACACAATATATCGAGTCGAGGCGGGAAACCCCATGACCCCGGACGGAAAGGTGAGGATGGCCTGCTCGGGAATCTCAATGGACCCGAATCGGCTCGTCTTGATTCTCATGGCCGGCTCAACTTCTCAGATTTTTCAGGGTTACGAGCGCCTGTACCGGTATGCTGACGGTAGAGGCCGCGCGTTTATTCTCGTCCACGATTCTCGCATACACCTCGTCGCGATGCACCGCCACTTCCGGAGGAGCCTCAATTCCAAGCCGGACTTGGTTTCCCTGAATCTCTACAACGACGATCCGAATATGGGGGCCAATGGCAATACCTTCGCCGGTTTTTCTCGTGAGGACCAGCACAGTTGCCCTCCCCTGGCTTCCGGGTCGCGAAGTCCCATGTAGCGGTGAACGGTGATCCGTCGTTGTCTGATTATTTTAAGAAATTAAGCAGGGAATTCTCAAACAGCCGGTTCGCGCTTCGCGCGGTCGCCTCCAAGGCCAACTGCTGACCGGTGAGGTCGGAAATCGCTTTCGCCAAATCGGCATCTTCATGTCGTGAGAGCGCCGCCTTGATCAAATCACTGACGTCGTCCAAGGAGCGCTGCGTGCTTTCCAATCTATTGGCCAATGCGCCGATCGTCCCCTGCGTGCCGGCCACCTGAACGAGCGCGCGATCCACATCTCCGATTCCGGTCTCAATGCCGGTCCCGTTATTGCTCTCTAATGACGCGAGTAAATCCCTGAGACCGTCGAATAGATTCATGCTCGGCCCGGTAAAAATGACATTCCCAGGGACCGTAATCTGGATGCGTTGGCCGTTTCCGACCTCCACCGATTGGGTTTCCGCATTACCCTGATATTGGACAGTATCACCGGGGCCGAGCACGAATGGGGCGAGATCGGTTTTCGTCCCGGCGAAAATCGATGTGCCGTTCACTTCGGTGTTCGCGACCTGCACGAGTTGCCGGTGCAGTTCACGCACTTCTTTTGCGATCAACGACCGATCGCTAGCCGTCGCCGTATCGCTCCGCGCTTGAACCGCCAGCTCCTTGATGCGACTGAGCACTTGATTGACGGTGGCCAGAGCGCTGTCGGCCGCATCCAAACGTGAAGCGCCGAATTCGACATTTCGAATCCGTTGCTCGGCACGCGAGAGATCCGACTTGTCCGAGATGATCTGACCGAATGTGTTCGGATCATCGGATGGCCGACTGACTTCTTTTTGGGATGCAATCTGCTGCTGTGCGAGGAGAATTCGTTGGCTGATCTGTTGAAACCGCCCCTGAAGAAGCCCGAAGAGTTGTTGATCGGCGATCCTCATGTCCCACCTCCCCGTCCGACGCTATCGTTTCAGGCTCAAAATTGTCTGCAATAATTCATCGCCCATGACAATCAAGCGGGAAGAAGCTTCGAAGGCCCGTTGATATTTGATCATATTGACCAACTCTTCATCCAGAGAAACACCGGAGACTTCCACCCATCGGTTCTCGAGTTGCTCATGGATGAGTTCTTCGGCCTGGACGTGTTGGGCCGCGTCTTTTGCGGCAGTCCCGACATCGGCTGCAGTCGCCCGATAATAGTCATTAAAGGTGCTCCCTGCGAGTGAAGCGATCGCTGCCCGCTGCAAATCGACCACGGCCAGCGCATTCGCATTATTTCCCGGCACCCCCGTGGCGGTCGCCGACGCCGCAATCTGCTTCGGATCCGTGAGTGCGACCGCAAACGTCCCGGCCGTCAATCCGGATGCAGAGAAAAAATCCACGCCGGTGGAGCCATCGAGGCCGAATCCCAGGCGATGCTGCCGGTTTATTTCCGTCGCGACCGCTGCGGCCAAGGTGTCAAGTGAACGTAACAGTCGAGGGATCGCCTGGTCACGAGCATCCAAGAGGCCGCGAAGGCGTCCGCTGCCGACCACAGAAGAAATATTGACCGGAGCGCCGTTGCCGGGATTATAGCCGACGTCGAGGAACCCGCTGTTGCTGCCGGCTGGGAGGCCAATCAGTCCATAAGACGTATTCTTATCTATAAGAATCTGTCCTCGGCCGGCAAAGACAGTCAACTGGCCCGTCCTATCTTCAACCGTTGTCACATCGATACGTTCCCCCAGGTCTTTGATCAACCTCCCGCGTTGATCGCGCAAATCATTCGCCTGCTGGCCGGAAAGTTCGGCTTGTGCAATCTGGGCATTGAGACCCGCGATTTGCCCTAAGAGGCCATTGACCTCGGTAAGAGTATCCGCCACCTGACGATCGAGTGCCTGCCGTTGATCGGTCAACGTTGCAGCGGTTCGATTGAAATCAGCCCCAAGTGTCTGAGATTTTGCCAGCAAGACGGATCGACTGGGCAGGTCAGCCGGATTATTGGCCACATCCTGAAAGGCATTAAACAACTCATTGAGATCGTGCCCCAGGCCCAGGTCATTGGAATCGCCGAATAATCCTTCAACGAGGGTTAGCGCCCCATGAGAGGCATTGAATCGACCGAGTTGTTCTTGGGAAGCCAAAAGCTGTTGGTCCACAAAGGTATCGAAAGACCGATGAATCTGGGTGACCTGCACGCCGGTTCCAACCTGGCCGGGACGGTCGTCTTGAGGACGAGTCTCTGACACGATCGCCTCTTGTCTGGCATATCCTTCTGTATTGACGTTCGACACATTATGGGCCGTGACGGAGAGCGCGCGTTGAAACGCAAAAATTCCCGACTGGCCGATTCCTAAAAGTTGGGAAATCCCGGACATTATTCTCTCCGTTCAACCAAGCCGGTCTCAACTGTTATGGTCCGACGGGAACCGGACGCGGAGTACAAGCCTATTTCGTTGGACGAAGGACGGAAGATATCCATGCTCTCCCGGAAGAATTCGAGCGAGCGGGCGACCAATACGGCCAGATATCGATTTTTTTCCTTCGCCGTCTCAGCCGCTTTGTGAAGTCGGCTCTGCAACTGACGAAGACGTGCGGCGCCTCCCGACTCCACCCGCTGCGCGAGGTCGGATAAGTCAAGCGCACTTGCCGGAACATGCCATGCATCGGCAATGTGTTCGATGACGGCGGCGCGGTGCTCTTCCAGCCGGCGAATCTCTTCCAAACGATCATGCTTGGCACTATTGATGCGGGACAATTCCTCGAACGACCATGCGCGAATGGCTGTTTCTTCTGCATCGAGAAGGGTCACGAATGTTTCAATGCGGTCTCCGATGCGCTCGAGGAGATCGATCAATTCCGGAAGCAGACTGGAAGGCAGAGAGTCCGGCATGGTGTTTTGAAGCGGACTATATCACGGCATCCGTGAGGACATGGCGCAACATGGCATCGGCGACGGCTTGTCCGCTGATATTATAGCGACCGCTTTTCATTGCCTTCCGGACCTCGTCCGCACGCTCGGCTCCGGCGGTATCAACCTGCTCGACCAATGCTTTGATTCGCTGCAACTCCTTGGCGCGCTCCGAGATTTCCACCTGATCGCTTGGTTCTCCGGCATGCGCCCGTGACTTGAAAGACGGTCGTTCGACTTCCTGAACGCCTAAGATGTCGGCAAGTTTCTGAAAGCGGCCTTGTCCTGAAATTTCCATCGCGAACTCCTTGGGTGCCTACGACTCCCGCGGAATAAGACTGTGCATGGTTGGGATAGTCCTCGCTTCTTTATCGGTCTCGCTTGTCCGGAACTTGAGATGCGTGTATGACCGTATCGGAATTGATCTGATGAATTTGTTCTTCTACCATCCGGCCTAATCCGATGCCGCCGGCTTGGGCGGCGAGCCGGCCGATCTCCTGATCATAGAACGAGTAGAACTGCTGACCGGCCTTGTTGTCGATGAGCCCGGTCGGAATGGTTTCTCTCATGACCTTGAGCAGGTAACTGATGAAGTACCCTTCGAAGGCTTGCGCGGCGGAACGAATGTCAGCCACTTGGCCCAAGCCGCCGGATGACGCAAGGGCTCGTCCAGCGTCTTCAGCCTGACGGGTGAGGTCAATGGGCGCGATGGTGTTCAGTGAGAGACCGGGATCCAAGGGATTCATTCGATTCCATCCAGTTCAAATAATTTCAAGGTTGGCATGGAGCGCACCGGCCGCTTTGAGAGCCGACAGGATCGCCACCAGATCCCGGGGCGTGACGCCCACGGCGTTGAGCGCTCGAACGACCTCGCCCAGCGTCACGGTCTCATCGACCATCAAGAGACGGGACTGCTCTTCCTTGACGTCGGTTTGGACCTCCGGAGTGATGGCTGTCTGCCCGCCGCTTGACCCGATGACCGGCGCCGGAGGCTGAGACACGTTGAAACTCGTTTTCACGCTGATACTCAAATTTCCGTGGGAGATGGCGCATGTCGAGAGCCGCACATGTTCCCCCAAGACCACGGTACCCGTGCGTTCATTGACGACCACTTTGGCCATCACATCAACCGCCACGTCCAAGGCTTCCAAGGTCGCAATGTATTGCACAACCCGCCCCTGAAAGGTCGGCGGGATGGTCGCGCGTATCTGGCCGGCGTTGACCGGTATCGCCGTTCCTGCTCCGAAGACGCTGTCGATGGATTCGGTTAACCGAAGCGCCGTCGTGAAATCGGCTTGCCGTAGAACAATCGAGACCGAATTCCAGTCCTCAAGATTGACCGGAACCTCTTTCTCAACGATGGCGCCGCTCGGAACCATGCCTGCCGCCTGATGGTTTTTGGCGACGGACGATTGGCTGTTGCCTCCGAGAAAGCCGCCGATTGAAATCGGTCCTTGCGCCACCGCGTAGACCTGTTGATTCGGCGCTTTCAACGGGGTGAGGAGAAGAGTGCCGCCCTGCAGACTTTTGGCATTGGCCATGGATGACACGACCACATCCACCGTCATGCCGGGCTTGGCAAACGGCGGAAGCTTCGCCGTCACCATGACCGACGCAATGTTGCGCGTGAGGAGCTGGATCGGGTCGATCACGAGATTGATGCCCATTTTATTGAGCATGGACATCATCGCCTGAACCGTGAATTGACCACCGATCACCTGATCGCCAGTCCGATCCAGTCCCACCACCAAGCCGAAGCCGATCAATTGGTTCTCGCGCACGCCTTCGAAACTGGCCACATCCTTCACGCGAGCCGCCTGCACGGAGACGCTCGTCATGATGAATATGGAGATCAGGCCTACGATGAACGTGACCTTCCCAAGCATCCTTCCCTCACGCAGGCAATCCATCGTTAGAACGGTGAAATCCAATCTAAGATCCGGACGAGCCACCCCGGGCGCTGGACGTCATCGACCACGCCCAAGCCGGCGTACTCGATTTTGGCGTCCGCAATGGCGCTGGAGAGCACCGTGTTTTTGGTATCGACATCGACCCGTCGCACCACGCCGCTCAGCGACATCATCTGCTTTTCGCTGTTGACGGTAACTTCACGGTGCCCTTCGATTCGCAGATCGCCGTTCGGAAGCACCTGAGTTACCATGGCGGAAAGAGTCCCGGTCAAGGTGTCTTCGCGGCTTGTGGCACCCTTGCCGCCGAATTTATTCTTGGTTGTGGCATCGACGCTCAGACCACTTTGGGCTTGCGCGCCGAGTCGAATGCCGGGGATCCCGATGCTGCCGGTGCCCGACAATTTGTTCGCGATCGTAGATTCCCGTTCCGCTTGCGTGTCGGCCGTCTTGGAGCCTTTATGTTGTTCGACGATCTTAATGGTCAAAATATCGCCGATCCGCATGGCACGCAGATCTTCGTACAGATACGCGCGGCCATTTTCTTCCTGCCACAGCGACCCGATCGTTTTGGGCGGCGGCAGTGGCGGCACGACCAAGGTCGAGCTCGCCGGTGTTTTGCTGGTACAGCAAGCCATAGCCATCAGGCAGCATGCCGCCGCGCAAATCATGACCGCCGGTGTGGCATTCCGCCGGTTGCTGCGCTGCGCGGGGATTCTCAACGCCGATCTGAACAGCGGCACGTTAAAAATCCACTTGGACGACACCCGGCGCGATGACTTTCGCGCGAATGTCTTTTCCGGAATCCTGATTGGTGACGGTCAGGCTCTGTCCCATAAACGCCGCCGCTTTCGTCACACCGGCCGCCTGAATGACGAGCCCGCCCCGTCTCGCTTCGATCGTGACATGATCGCCCCGCCGAACCGCGTAGGGTTGAGCCAGCATGGAAAAGAGAATGGGCGCGTCAGGGCGAATGGGTTTGATCGCGCGCTTGCCGATGGCATGATCGAGCTTCGCAATGAAGTCCTGCGACGCGCCGGTGAGTTTCACGCGGCTCACCGTGAGATCCTCTGCGGCGATCGTCTCATCGGGTTTAATCATCCGCGTGGCGGTCACCACATCGCCGATCGCCGCCACATCCGCCACGACCTTAAGCGTATCGATGTGCTTTCCTTGAATGAACAAGGCCAGATCAAACCCTCGCCGTCCATAGCCGGTATCCGGCGAATTGGAGCTCACCCGCCCTTCCAGCGCGCCGGCCGGCACGATCACCGATTCCATCGGATCCAGAATAGTCACCTGAATCTCCGCGACCTTGGCATCCCGGCGATGGTCGAGATAGTCGCGAACCATGGCTTGCATCCGATCAAGCGTCACCTCCTGCGTGCGGGCGCGCGAGACGGACTTGTGTGAGGCATCGCGGGCAGACGCCTGCTGAACGCCGGCCCACACCATCTCTGTCCCTATCAACACGCCGACCAACACGGCTACGGCCTTCACCGATGGCTGTCGCATGTTGCCCTTCCGCTCCTGTGATTATCGTCGGAGATTGTTAGCGATGCCCATCATGTCATCGGCTGTTTGGATCGCCTTGGAATTGATTTCGTAGCTCCGCTGCGCCACGATCATGTTGACCATCTCTTCCGCCAGATTGACGTTGGAGCTTTCGAGAAATCCTTGTTGGATCGTGCCGAATCCTGTCGAAAATCCCGCCACCCCCTGAATGGGAGGGCCCGACGCAAAGCTGTCGAGGAAGAGATTATTTCCGAACGCCACAAGCGCCGAAGGATTATCAAAGCGGGTCAACTGGATTTGGCCTACCTGGGAGGCTTGCGAGACGCCGGGAAGGAGGACGGAGACCGTTCCATCCTGACCGACGTCGACCTTTAAGGCGCCGGACGGGATGGTAATGACCGGATTGAGGAGGTCCCCGTCGCCGGTGACTAAATTGCCGACGTTATCGCGTTTAAACGATCCGTTGCGCGTATACATAATCGTGCCGTCCGGGCGCGAGACCTGGAAGAAGCCCGTTCCCTCGATGGCGACATCCAATTCGTTGCCGGTTTGCCGGAGGTTGCCTTGTCCCCACTCCTTCGCCACGGTCACAGGTCTCACGCCGGCGCCGACCTGGACCCCCACCGGAAAGATTCCCACGTTGGAGGCATTAGTCCCCGGCAAGCGCTGCACCTGATAGAGCAGGTCGGCAAATTCGGCGCGGCTGCGTTTGAATGAGTTCGTGTTGACGTTGGCCAGATTGTGCGTAATCGTATCGACATTGAGCTGCTGCGCGGTCATTCCCGTGGCCGCCGTCCACATGGCTCTGATCATGCTATCCTCCTGCTCTCACTCAGCGATCGGCCGACTATCCGACCCGCCCCACATCCTCGACGGCCCGCTCCGCCATCCGATCAAACGTCTGGATGAGCTTCTGAGCCGCCTCATACATCCGCATGCCTTGCATCATCTTGACCATTTCGGAGATCGCATTGACGTTTGACTCTTCGATGTGCCCGGATTGAATCGTCGCATCCTTGGCCGGTTTCGGGTTCGTTCCGGCGAACAGGCCGTCTTGGATCTTTTTAACGGCCTGACCGGGAAAATCCATGACCTTGATGGCGCCGATCTCTTCGTTATTCACGTAAATCTTGCCTTGCGCGCTGATCTGAAGATTTCCATCCCGTACACGAAGCTCGCCACGAGCCCCCATGACGGGATGTCCCAGTTCAGTCACCAGCCGGCGTTGGCCATCCAAATGAAAGATGCCGTTTCGCGTGTAACGAAGCCCTTGCGGCGTACTGATTTCAAAAAACCCATTGCCTTGAATGGCCAGATCGTACGGATTCCCGGTCATGCGCAGACGTCCCGGCTCGAATCCCGTCATCAGATCTCGCGAGGACACAAAGACACGCTCGGTATGCACACCTGCTGTCCCCGACATCGCGCCAAGCAGACCGTCAGAAGTGCCGGCGGGCAGGATGCCTCCGGACCGGCCCAAGAATGAACGAAATAATGCCGCGTCCTGCTTGAATCCCGCGGTATTCACGTTGGCCACATTATTGGCGAAGATCTGAATTTGGCGTTCTTGCGCCAGCGCGCCGGAGAGAATTGGATAGATACCTCTATTCATTAACCCGTCCTTCCATCAGTCATCGTCACGTTCACTGGAGCAACCGGCATGCCATGGCAGCCACGCTTCACACGGGCACAACACCCTAAGAACACGGGTGTTATCGACAAGTCGATCTCACCGCTGTTCCCGCCTTCTTCATGAATCGGCATTCCTTGCTGGATGGGGAATAATTTGCCGAGCGGAGCGTACATCATCGCAATTCGCCCAATCGCGATTTGAGAGAGATCATCGCCTTCGTATGGATTTGGCACACGCGTGATTCCGTCACATTCAGCACCCGGCCGATTTCCTTCATCGTAAGCTCTTCATAATAGTAGAGCGTCAAGACCATCCGCTCCTTTTCAGGCAGTTGTTGAATGGCTTGTCCCAGGTGTCGGCGAACGTCTCCGTTGACCACCGTGGACAATGGGTCCGGATGGTCGGTATCTACCAGCATGCTGAGGATCTTGT
>DATFCE010000148.1:0-3434 GCA_035253365.1 Nitrospiraceae bacterium | reverse complement strand
TCGGCAATTTTATCGAGCGGCTGGAACTACGCCCTGTTCCCGGCATGGAACGTGTGGGTAGAGACCTGCATCGCGTGATGCAAGAGGTCCACAAGGCGACGGCGATCGTCAGCCATCTGCGAACCTTCGGGCGCGGGGCGGCGACCATCAAAGAGCCTATCTCGATCCATACGGTTCTTAAATCGGCGGTTCTTCTAGTGGGGGAACAATTCCGCCAGATGGGCATTGAGGTGGAGCTGCAGCTATGCTCGGGAGAGCCGTGCGTCCTGGGCAACGCGATTCAGTTGGAGCAGGTCGTTCTCAACCTGCTCAATAACGCGCGAGACGCTGTCCGAGAGGCAGCGACGAAACAGATCCGGATTGGCACGGCGCTCAACAAGCCTAACATCGAAATTAGCATGCACGACACCGGAAGCGGGATTGAGCCCCGGCTACTGTCCCGCGTATTCGATCCGTTCTTCACCACCAAACCCGTGGGCCAAGGCACGGGTCTCGGACTCTCCATCACCTACGGCATCGTGCAGGACCATCAGGGCACGATTCACGTCGAGAGCCGCCCAGGCCGGGGCGCGACCTTTCGCATTACCTTGCCGACCCTGTCGTAATCGGGGACCGCTGATTTCCTCTCCATCATGCGCGAATAATTGTTGACGTATGCCTGATGGATGCATACACTGAATGCATATTGAAGGTGAAACGATGAGAACCACGCTCAACTTGGACGATCGGTTAATCCTTGAATTAATGAAGGCTACGCATGCGAGGACAAAAACGGAGGCGATTACCCAAGCCATTTCAGATATGATCCGGCGGAAGAAGTTAGAAAAGTTAAAATCGCTGAGCGGGAAAATGCATCTTGCAAAGGATTGGAAAAAACATGAACAGGCCGACATTCAACGTCAAACTCGATTGATGCGGCTGCGGCATGGTCATCATTGATACGTCAGTGTGGATTTCCTACCTGAATCGACCGGGCTCCGCAGAAAAGCGAACAATTGAAACTCTGCTTGACGCCGATGCCGCAATCTTGGTTGGCGTGGTCCTCGCCGAGTTGTTGCAAGGCTGCCGTTCGCAGGATGAGATTGCGGCGCTTCGTCATCTGCTCGTTGCGCTTCCGTATTTAGAGACAATCCAGTCTACATGGATCAAGGCAGGCGAGCTGTCTTATGTTCTCCGGAAGAAAGGCATGACGCTACCCATTTCGGATTTAATCATCGCGGCGTTAGCTTTTGAGCACGACTGTGCGGTGTATAGTTTGGATAGCCACTTCACGAAAATTCCTGATCTACAGCTCTACTCTTCGGTGTAATTGTAAGGAGCCGCCTCACGCCGGCATGCGCGATGCCAAGCGGCGGAGCATTCGCTCGGAGCGGAGAATGCCGATCAGGCGACGCGTGTCCGTGTTCTCCACGACCGGCACCCAATCGATGTCGTGCTTGTGCATCAATTCCGCGACGGCCAGCGGCGTCTGGTCCGGCGTGACGATCACTGGGTCGCGACGCATGAATTCCTGTGCCGGCGTCTTCAACTCTCGGCCGAGTTCAAACGCCTGAAACAGTTCATCTCTGCCGACAAGGCCGAGCAGGCCATCATGCGCATCGAGCACGCAGACACATTCCAATGTATGCTCATCGAAGAGGCGAATGGCGTCATCATAGGTATCCAGCGGGGAAAGCCGATGGGCGGGGGGCGGTTCCATATATTCGGAAAGCGGCTGTTGCCGGAGAATACCCCACGCCTGCAAGACCCGCGGGTTCAGCTTCGCGCGCTTCCATCTCACCGCTTGAGCGACCAAGCATCGAAACGCCGTCAGCGATCCCGAGATCCGCGAGAAAACATCTTTCCCCATGACCAGCGCGTCCACCGCGGTGCGCGCGCGGGCGCTCACCCCGCGTGGCTGGTTTTCGATGAGCGCCATTTCGCCGAAGAAGTCGCCGGGACCCAGCACATCAAGAATGCGATCCGGTTGTCCGGAAGGATCGCGGCGAAGCACTTCGACTTCTCCGCGGTCAAGTACGTAGAAGTGCGTGGCCGGATCGCCCTCGAGGAAGATGTAATCTCCCGGCCGGTAGTGCGCGCGTGAAATCTTCTCAGTCTGGTTGGTCCGCTCGAATGCCAGGTCCCGTGGAAAAACCAGCTCCCACGTCCAATCGAACGCGATCTTGATGCGGCGGGACCAGGAGGGGGACTTCAACAGATAGATGGTTCGCCACAACCACCAGGCGGGAAAGCCGGAGAGGCGGATGCCGAGAATCTCAGCCACCGCATTCCGCTCGCCGATGCCGCAGAGCTGGCCCAGAGGTTTGTAAGAAAAGGCTGTCGTCGAACGGCCCTGCAGCACACGGAAAATATTTTCCGCGACCTGGCGCCCCTGCCGTTCGGCAAACTGTCCGGTCGTGGGGGACGTGTGGTTGTCGTACGCGTTGAGGATAACCGCGCAGTCACCGATGGCCCAGACATTGGACGATCCCCGTAGCCGCATGTCCGGCTCGGTGAGCAACCTGCCGCCTTCCTTCGGCGAGTCAAGCCACTGCACCATCTGCGGGGCGGTCGTGCCGATCGTGCAGACGATGGTGGCGCCGCGAACCATCCGCCCGTCGGCCAGCTCGACCCCAACGGGGGTGGCCAACGTCGCGCGCATGTTCAAGATGATCCGAATGCCGGCGTGCTGCATTTTCACGCGGGCAAACTCGCGCAGCGAAGGACTGACTTCGGGTAGAATGTGGTCCCGCGAGTGCACCATCGTCACGGTGACTTCATCGCGGACAAAATTCCGATAGAACCGCGCGCTGGCGCGGACGAGGTCGTTGAGCTCTCCGGCCATCTCCACGCCGCTGAATCCGCCGCCGACCACCACAAAGGAGAGATACCACCGTCGCCGCTCCGGATCGTCACATACCTCCGCTTTCTCGAGTTGCTCCATGACGTGAAACCGCAACGCCATGGCGTCTCCCATGGACTTCAGCGGAAACGCGTGCTCCGCCATCCCCGGCACCCGAGTGAGATTGACCGCCGAGCCGCAGGCGATGACGGCATGGTCGAATGCCATGCGACGCAGATGTCCGTCGTAGCCCTCGTATTCCACCTCCGATGCCGCACGATCGATCCGCCGCACTTCTTCCGTCCGGCATTGCACGCCGGGCAGCATCTGGCGCAGGGGGGCGGCCACCGCATCGGGGCTGATCGTCGCGCCGGCCACTTCAGCCAGCAAGGGATAAAAGACCATGGAATTTTCCCGGTCGAACAGCACAATCTCGCAGGCGTCAGGTGACAGCTTCTTGCGCAGCGTTCGTGCGCAACGCACTCCGGCAAATCCACCGCCCACGATGATGATTCGTTGAGGTTGCATCTGCGATCCAGATCTGGCTTAGGGGCACCGCTATTGGCGGGAGAGGTATCGATACATTCCTTCAACATTCTCAGGGAACCACTCT
>DATFCE010000147.1:0-7446 GCA_035253365.1 Nitrospiraceae bacterium | reverse complement strand
TCGGCAAAAACCCTGCGCCGCTCCACATTGCCTTTCATGGCCTCGGCCGTCTGCTGCGCCATTAACAATCCCAAAAACGCATCGCCGACGCCTAACGCCACGTCAAGCTTCGTCAGAGCCACGCCCGCTGCGCTTTGGCGCTCCACTGCTCGCGCAGCTTCGACATTGGCTGCTCGGAGCCCAAAGTCAAACGGCTCCCATGCCGCCACGATGCCGGCCGCGCTCCCCCACGCGCCGGCATAGGAAATCTCCGGTCGCTGAGGTCCCCAGATGGGCGCGGTATACGGGGTTTGAAAGAACAGTCCGTTCACCTTGTTGAAGCTCGACACATGTTCCTGGATGCCTATTTCAGCCCTCGGCAAATACGCCGTGCGGGTCAAATCCACGCCCGATTTGGCTGCCGTCACCCGGGCAAGGGACATTCGAACGGATGGGTAATGATCGAGGCCGAACTGAATGGCCTGCTCGAACGTCAAAGGGGAGGGTGGTCGATCCACGATCTGGGCGCGTGCGATACCAATCAGGATCGTCAGAAGCAGGGAGAAACCGGTCCCACTGGCGAGCAAGACCCTGGTTGCTGTCGGTCGTCGCGCATCGTTAAGCATGCCGTTTCTCCATGACTTCCTCGACCAACTCCGAGATTTGTTTTCGCGCCCGGTCCAATGCGATGCGTCCCGCGGCTGTGATCCGGTACTGCTTTCGACGCCGCCCGGCATGAAAGTCGGACCGGCATCGCAGGTAGCCGGCCGCATTCAATGAATGAAGAATCGGGTACAGCGTGCCGGGACTGAGCCGGTAGCCGTGGCGACCGAGTTCTTCGGACAGGTCTACGCCGCAGATCGATTCAGCGGCGGCGTGATAAAGGATATGGATCCTGATGAAGCCGAGAAAAAACTGACGGGTGAGCCGTAGCGAGGTAAGCTGCCGGCCGTTCGGTGTGCCCTTGGCGGAATGTTTATTCATCGATTGTTACGAATGCCGATATCGGAGTTCGACATTATCATGGTAGAAGAACATGGCGAGGATGTCAATTTGGGATTTGCATCCCGAACGATGCTGTGACTGGAGAGGGACAGCTTGTAAATAGGTTATCGAGGGAGTAAACAGATGCAGCTACAGGCCAGCCCATCGCCAGCATGAACACGCTCAATAATTAAGAATTCGATTCCAATTGCTTGGGGCTGTTGCCGAACACGTCGACGCAGCACCGGTAGAGGCGCATGAACGACATGATCTTTAGCGGGGCTGCCATCCGAATCGCGGTCTTCCTCGGCGGGTTCAGCGTGTTGGCGGTGTGGGAAGTGCTCGCCCCACGGCGTCCGCTCGCCCATTCGAGAGCGCCACGATGGTCCGCCAATCTCGGCGTCGTGCTGCTCGACACGATGGTTGTGAGAGTGTTCTTTGCCGCAGGCGCGGTCGGCGGAGCCATGATGGCCGCCGAGGAGGGATGGGGACTTCTCAATCAGGTGCGCTGGCCGGCCTGGATAGAAATTATGTCGGCCGTGATCGCGCTGGACCTCGCGCTCTATCTCCAGCATGTCCTCTTCCATGCGGTGCCGGTCCTGTGGCGGCTCCACATGATGCATCATACCGATCTTGATTTCGATGTGACGACCGGCGTGCGATTTCATCCGATGGAGGTCGCGCTCTCGATGCTCATTAAGCTGGCTGTGGTAGTCCTGATCGGGGCGTCCCCGCTTGCGGTGCTGATCTTTGAAGTCCTGCTCAATGCGACGTCAATGTTCAACCACAGTAATATTCGTCTGCCGCCGGCCGCTGAAAGTACCATTCGTTCGCTTGTCGTCACGCCCGACATGCATCGGATTCATCACTCCATCCGGTCGCGCGAGACCAACAGCAACTTTGGATTCAACCTCTCGTGGTGGGATCGGCTGTTCGGCACGTACCGGAAAGAACCGCAGGACGGCCAAACCGGGATGGTCCTTGGCCTGGAGCATTTCCGCAGCCCGACTCACGTAACCTTCACGCGACTGCTGTCAATGCCGTTCACAGAAAGTCCCGGACGCTACCCGTTGACGCACGAGTGAGCGTGTCCCGCGTTCTTGGCCCGCATTATTCATGACGGTTCGTGGCAAAACCGCCAAGACGCCAGCGAGACGGGCGCGTGGAGCCCCGAGAGGCCGAGGCGTACTGAAACAGCACGTTGAGGCCAGGAGGGGCGAGCTCGCCCGCTTTGGATGCGGGAACCCGGCAGCCAAGGGCGCCGTCCCCGCGCTTGCGAAGTCGAGCACCATTTGATGGCTCTTGGCGCGAGAGTACGGTGCCTCAGCGTACCTCTCGGACTTGTATCGGCGGGTGCAGTAGAAGCGTCCATGAAATAAGGTGGGTTAGATCTTTCCGAAGCGCGACGTGTAAAATGTGCGGGTGACGGTCATGTGCCGTTCGATATCGGCCTCCAATTTTCTTGCGCCTTCTTCCCACTCATCGGTCGTATAGCCGACGCGCCGCGCCAGGAAGATCAGGGCTTCAGAATCGCCTTTCGGCAACACCAGATCTTTGGCGTTCCCCCTCACGATGCGTAAGCCGTCGATCAGCATGCGGAAGAACAGATAACTCTCACGAAGGCCCGCGACATCTTGCACCGGCAGCACGCGCGTTTTGCTTAAGGCCGCCAAGGCTTCCAGGGTGTTGGTCGTCCGAATCGCCGGGAACTTGAACCCGTGCATGAGCTGAAGATACTGGACACCGTATTCGATATCGATCAAAGCGCCGGGGCTATACTTAATATTGATCGCGCCGGGTTCCACCAATTCTTTGATCTGCTGACGCCGCAAGCCCACCGCCGCGTCGATATCCCACGGTTGCCGGCTGTACACGTAGGCGTCGCGGTGCGATTCGACCTGCAGACCAAGTTCTTTGTCGCCGGTAATATGCCGCAATTTGATCAGGGCTTGCCGCTCGAAGGGCGCCGCGAGCCCGCGCGCGTGGTAGTAGGCCTTCATTTCATCGAGCTGGTTGGCGAGCAGCCCCTTGCTCCCATGCGGACGCAAGCGCACGTCCAGATGAAAAATCCCTTCCTGCTTGGCTTCGATCCATTGCAGGATTTCCTGGACGAGCCGCTGGAAATACTCGCTGTTGTCGATCGATTCTCGGCCCGTCGTCTTGCCGGGTCCGCCGTAGACGAACAGCACTTCGATGTCCGATGCGTAGCCCAGTTCCCGGCCGCCGAACTTTCCCATGCCGAAGACCGAGAATGGACACGGACCGCCACCCTCGATCGTCGGCATGCCGTGCACGTGGGACAGTTTGGTCTGGCAATCGCGCACGGTCTGCTCGAGCACCAGATCGGCCAGATCGGTCAGCGCCGCTGAAAAATCGGTCAACGTCGAGGAGGGGTCGAGGAGATGCTTCATATCGATGCGGAACATCTCCTCGTCCTTGTATTGATTCAGGGACCGGCGGCGTTGCTCGTCGCTGCGCGCCGACGAGAGACGTTTCCGCAATTCCCGCGTCATGTCCGCTTTCGGCCGGATGAGCGGCATGCGCTGGTATGACTCCAGCATGGGGAGAAGATTGGTATGTTGCCGGCGAAGAAAGTCCTCCCAGAGAAAGTCGCTCGTTCCCAGCAGGCGCGCCAGTGTCGCGAGGGTTTTTTTCTCGTTCAAGAAGTCGAGCGCCTGCCCGTTGCGGCCCCCTTCCAATAATTGATCGAGAAACCGGTCGAAGTAATCGAGGGCCTTGGCCGGGTCCGGCGCCCATGTCAAAAAATGCGTGAATTGCTTGATCAATGTCGCGGTCAGCTTCAGCTCCTGCTGCTCGGCAGGATCTTCGATCTTGCGGCCGTGCCGGCCCCGCACATAAAAACGGTCATGCAGTTCGGCGCCGACCTGCCGGAAGCGCGCCTGACGGACATACACGCCCCGCATCGCGAGCGCATTGGCAAGGGCGTAGAGAAACGCCGGCGTATCCACGGAGCGAATGTCCATGACGGTGTCGTCGTCAGCGCGGCGGTTATCGAAATGAATCTGCACGGGATGGAGAAGGCCCGTGAACCGGCCTCGCGCGCGATCGAGCGTTTCCACCAGATGGCGATTGACGCGATGCCGCGCGTCCTCATACCGTTGCGCATCGAGGAGCTGGATCATGCTCTCCAACTCCTCCGTGAAACGCTGTTGCCGGGCTTCCGTAAACGGCATCTCGGCCATGGGGCGGACGCGAAAGAAATCGACGATCTTTTTGCGACCGAGTCCGGGCCGGCGTTTGATGCGACCTCGCACGGGCGTCGGGTCGCGACGGCGCGGAAATTCCGGCGCTTCGGCGAAGGTGTAAATCCGTCCTTCACGAATATCGAGACCAAACGCCGACAGCAAGCCGCAGAGGATGGCGAATTCTGAAAAATAGTCGTAAGCCACGACGATGAGATCGAACGACCCGTCCTTCCGCTCGGTGATGGCAAGATGAGACGGATGATCCGGATCGAGGCGCGCCGCCAATCCGACGTGCTGCGCGATCTGGGACGGATCGAACGTGGAGAGATAGTCTGGGTCCATCCGCCGCAAGAAATCGGTCACGATTTCCTGATCCACATCGGGACACAGCGACGTGATGGTGTGGAGGAGATCGTCGGCTAGCATAGCGGTGGAAGCAGTATACCCCAGTCGGCCTTACCCGCCTAGTGAGAGCCCGGTGTGCTCGTCAGCAGTCGGCCCTTTACAAGCAGGCCATTGGGCGGAAAGGATAAGCTGAGGAACCGACTTATCCGGAAGAAGATCATGATCTCATCACGCCCTCGACGATCCTACGCGTCTCTCCGGCGGTTTCCATTATCTCACCCGCCCAGCCCCAAGCGCGCCAAGGCGCGCTCCTTCCGATGGATCGTTTTTCTCTGCCTGTTGTTGTTCGGAATCGGAATGGCTTGGACCCATTGGATGCCCCAGGTTCATGTGCATCGACCCGTTGACCGGCATCGGTTTACCGACGCCTCTTTTGTTCCGTGGTCGGTGTGTCTGCATGACGCCGCCTTGATGAGCGGAGTGGATCCGGCCCTGTGGCAGGCCATTGTGACGGTGGAATCCGGCGAGCATCCCTATGCGTTCGGCTGGTTCGATCGAACCGGCGTTCGCCGTTTTTACAAGCCGACAAACTATCGCGACGCCGTCTTGCATTTTGATCGGCTCGAGCGGCAACAGATTCGGTTTGATATCGGCTTGGCTCAGGTCAACAGCCGCAATCTGCGCATTCTCCAACAGCGCACGGGCATCCCGCCGATCCGCGCATTGGATGCGTGCACCAATCTCCGCTTGGCGGCGATGATTCTTCGAGAGCAGATCCGCGTTCACGGTCCCACCTGGAAGGCAGTCGCCGGGTACAACGGCGCGGTGACGTATGCACCCAAGGTCTATCGCGCCTACTGCGCTCGTGTTCCTGACGATGCCACATGCCGAACCGCGCATCCATTGGCTCAACTTCTGTGCGAACCCATACCCGTTTCACGGACTGCACAGTATTATCGCGTTTTCGCCAGACCGCTTTAACCTCCAGTTCTTCTCTTCAACTGCTTCGCTTACCTTAGGCCAAACAATTCAGCGCGGTGGCCTCGTGTGGTCCGAAGATGCCGGCCGGAAGGTCCCACCAATTGGTGATCACGGTGGCGTAGAGATCGCGGTAATCGACGTGGTAGCGAAGATCGCCATCGAGTAGATCCGTGAGCGATGGCTGCGCGCCGTAGAAGCCGCCTTTGACTTTTCCGCCCACTAACAACTGAGGCGCGGCTGTTCCATGATCGGTGCCACCGCTGCCGTTCTCGCCGGCGCGCCGGCCGAATTCGGAATAGGTCATGATGAGCATCCGGTCCCAGAGGCTCATGCGGCGGACCGCGTCGGTGAAGACGGCGAGCGCCTCGGCCAATTCCTGGAGCAATCGCTGATGATGCCCGAGCTGACCGGCGTGCGTATCGAAACTGCCGTGCGAGACCTTGATCGCCGCCACGGGCACTTTTGCCGCGAGGAGCCGGGCGGCGGTTTCGAGCTGTCGTCCGATCGGCGTCGCTGGGAAAGCCGGCTGAAGCGCCGGTGCGCGCTGAAGCCGTTCTTGCAAACCGATGGAGGCATGTGAAAGCTCTCGTTGCACTTGAAGGATGTGCGCCAGCGCCTTGTTCAAGGTCGTAGTTTGCGTGATTTGCATTGCGGTCGCCTGTTTCAGAAAGTGGTCTGGATTCTCCAACGCAATGGTTCTAGTCGTCGAACCGCTCAACGGGCCGGCATCCCGGCGGCCGAGGAGAATGCCGTCGGCCGTAAAGTCTGCAGGAGGCGGGTATTGCCGAAACAGCCTCGCCAGCCATCCTTCCTCCAACACGCGTTCGCTGTCCGAGCCGGTCTCCCAAATTTCGATGGAACGAAAGTGCGAACGATTCGGGCGCGCATAGCCCACGCCCAACACCACCGCCAGCTCCTGCGCTTGCCACAGCGGCATCAGCCGTTCGAGCGCGGGATGAAATCCCAATCGGGGAGAAAGCTGTAGTGTCTGACCTCGCGGGACGGCAAGGCGCGGACGAAGGTGATAATACCGTTCGTCCGCATAAGGAATGACCGTATTGAGCCCATCGTTCCCGCCATTGAGCTCGATCAAGATCAGAATGCGATCCCAGCGTCCCAGTCTGTTCGAGCCTCGCGGTTCGGCGGCGAAGGATGCACGGAATCTCTGAGGAATCGTCAGAACCAGTGGAAGACCGGCGGCGAACTTCAGAAGCTCTCTTCGCGTCATAGCGTCCTCACTTCAATCATCACTTTAGTTGGTAAGCAGGATCGAGGACGAGCTGTTGCACGATCTTCCATCGATCGTCACCGACCGCCATGGAATTGACCGGCGGGATCGGCAAGAGCACCGATTGAAGAACCTCCACCGGTTCAGTCGTCGTCCATGTCGATCCACCCCTCTGTCCCATGGCCTGAATGTCGGGATGCAGATGGCCTCCCAACTCATGCCCGCGAAGACTGCGTTGGAGCCATTGCCACCGGGCCAACAAGGTGGTCGTGGTAATCCACCGGGTGCCGCCGGGCCACCCTTTGACGTTGGGCGGATCGAACAGATCTTGTCCGAGCCGACGCCCATAGCGCGCGAGGATGGTGGTGTCCTTCATGGGAAGGTTGAAGGTCCGGATTGTTCCGACTGCCAGATCGACCGGCGATTTGGTCAAGACCCCGCGGTTTTCCTGCGTCCAAAAATGTGGAGACATAAGCAATGCCTGCAGCCACGGCGCGATGCGATAGCCGCTCCGGCGAAAGACCGCGGCGATGCGCTCGACTTCATGCGGGTCAGGCGTCTCGGAAATAAATTCGCGCCAGAGCTTCTCTGTCAGATGAATGGCAAGCTGTGACTGCTCCAAGACGATCTTCAGAATATCCTCACCCGAAAATGCGCCGGTCCGTCCCAGCACACGCTTGGTTCCCCCGTCGTGCTGGCGAAAGACAAAATGAAATGATCCGG
>DATFCE010000146.1:0-5089 GCA_035253365.1 Nitrospiraceae bacterium | reverse complement strand
CTGTTTCGAGGACTTCGGTTTTGGTTTCCTGTTCGTCGAGCGGAGGCGCGGGGCGGTGAATGGGGTACGTTTTCTTAGTCTTGATCGGGCCCTTCTCATCGACCGGCTCGCCCAGAACGTTGATTAGGCGACCCAATGTCTCGCGACCGACCGGCACGGAAATGGGCGCGCCGGTGTCCTTGACAGGCATGTCGCGGACCAGACCATCGGTCGAAGACATGGCAATCCCGCGTACGCGGTTCTCTCCCAGATGTTGAGCGACTTCCAGCGTCAGACGAATCTCCGGTTTGCCGGCGGCCTTGTCCTCATTTTGCTCAACCCGAAGCGCATTATAGATATTCGGAAGCTGACCGGGCGGAAATTCCACGTCGACTACCGGGCCGATGACCTGGATAACCTTGCCTGTACTCATCTATGTCCTCACCAGTTATGAGTTCTTAGTTTTGAGTTCTGAGTTTGGAACTAAAAACTCACAATTCAAAATTTAGAACTGGTTCTATTTCAGCGCTTCTGCGCCGCCGACGATGTCCATCAGTTCCTTCGTGATGGCGGCCTGCCGAGTCTTGTTGTAATACAGTGTCAGTCGCTTGATCAATTCGCCGGCGTTGCGGGTCGCGCCGTCCATCGCCGCCATCCTGGCGCCATGTTCGGCGGCGGAGGATTCCAAGAGAATCCGGAACGCCTGCACTTGAAAGTGCTTGGGGAGAAGCGCGGCCAACAATTCATCTTCATCCGGCTCGAACAGGTAGCTGCCGCCGATGCGGTCATGATCATCGCCGGCCTCAATGGCCTCGATGGGAAATAACTTCTCGACGATGACCCGTTGCTGGATCGCCGATTTGAACTCGTTATAAATGACGTAGAGCTCGTCGAACGTGCCCTTCGTAAAGTGCTCGCTGAGGTCCTGACCGATTTCGATGGCGTGTTCATAGCTCAAGCGATCAAAGACACCGAGCCACTGTTGCCGAACCGGCCATGGCCGTCGGCGAAAGTACTCGCGACCCTTCCGGCCGACCAGACTGATCGTGACCTTGGCGCCACGCGCTTCAGAGTCGTGGATGAATTCAAGAGCCTTCCGGATAATATTGGCGTTGAACGCGCCGCATAAGCCGCGATCGCTGGTGACGACCATGACTTCGATCGAACGCCCCGTGCGCTTCTGTAGAAGCGGATGCGCGGCTCGGTTGACGCGACGGCTCAGGTTGGCGAGCACATCCCGCATTTTGTGGCCATAGGGCCGAGCGGCCAGGATGCGATCCTGCGCGCGCTTGAGCTTCGCCGCGGCCACCATCTTCATGGCCTTGGTGATCTTCTGCGTGTTTTTAACAGCGCCGATTTTACGGCGGAGACTTTGTAGACTCGGCATGGTTCTTAAACGACGATGATGAGGGCGGACTTTTTAATTCATCACTCAACATTCATCATTCAACGTTAGACTTGGGCTCCGTACCCCATTTTCTGCTTAAAGGCCGTGATGACTTGCTTCAATTCCGCGGCAAACGCCTCGTCGATCTTGCTCTTCGTGACCACGTCCTTCTTAATTTGCGGATGATGCTGCGTCACGTAATGCAAAAGATCTTCTTCGAATTGGCGAATCTTGTCCACCGGCACATCGTCCAGGAACCCGTTGACACCGGCATAGATCGAGATCACCTGATCGGCCACCGGCATCGGCTTGTACTGACCTTGCTTGAGCAACTCCACCATCCGCACGCCGCGCGCCAGCTGCGCCTGCGTCGCTTTATCGAGCTCGCTACCGAATTGCGCAAAGGCCGCCATCTCACGGTACTGTGCCAGATCGAGCCGCAATGTTCCGGCCACCTGCTTCATCGTTTTGATCTGCGCGGATCCGCCGACGCGGGAGACCGACAGACCCACGTTGATCGCGGGCCGAATACCGGAATAAAACAGATCGCTCGCCAAATAGATCTGGCCGTCGGTAATGGAAATGACGTTGGTCGGAATATAGGCGGACACGTCGCCGGCTTGTGTTTCAATAATCGGCAGCGCAGTCAGACTTCCCCCGCCGAGTTGTTCGCTGAGTTTGGCCGCCCGTTCTAGAAGGCGTGAATGGAGATAAAAGACGTCGCCGGGATAGGCTTCACGGCCGGGCGGACGCCGGAGCAACAGAGAGAGCTGCCGGTATGCCGTGGCGTGCTTAGAGAGATCGTCGTAAATAATGAGCGCATGCTTGCCGGTGTCGCGGAAATATTCACCGATCGCGACGCCCGCGTATGGCGCAAGATACTGCATCGAGGCCGCATCGCTCGCCGTCGCGGACACGACGATGCTGTACTCCATCGCATGGTGCTCTTCCAACGTTTTGACGACCCGGGCGACCGTCGAGCGCTTCTGACCGATAGCGACGTAGATGCAGAAGACGTTCAGTCCCCGCTGGTTGATGATCGTATCGACGGCGATGGCGGTCTTGCCGGTTTGCCGGTCGCCGATAATCAACTCGCGCTGACCGCGGCCGATCGGAATCATCGCATCGATCGCTTTGATGCCGGTCTGGAGCGGCTCCCGCACCGATTGCCGGTCAATGACGCCGGGGGCCCGGACTTCGATGCGGCGTGTCTGCGAAGTCTTGATCGGGCCTTTGCCGTCCAGCGGAAGACCGATCGCGTTGACCACGCGCCCAATCAGCGCCTCGCCCACCGGCACCTCGGCGATGCGAGCCGTGCGCTTGACGGGATCGCCTTCTTTGATGCCGGTGTCGTCCCCCATCAACACGGCGCCGACGCTGTCCTCTTCTAAATTCAAGGCGATGCCATAGAGACTGCCCGGAAATTCCAACATCTCGCCGGCCATAGCGCCGTCGAGCCCGTACACTTTGGCAATGCCGTCACCCACCTGGATGACCGACCCCTTTTCATTGACATCGACATGCTGGTCGAAGTCTTTGATTTTGTCTTTGATGATCGCGCTGATTTCGTCTGACTTGATCTGCATTTGCTACTCCTTAGTCACAAGGGCCCGCATCGCGGTTAATCGGCTGCGAACAGAACTATCATACACCGTGCTGCCGATTCGAATCTGGAGCCCGGAGAGAAGTGCCGGTTCGGTCTGAAACGTCAGATCCACATCATGCCGCAAGAGCGCGCGCAGGCGATTGCGAAGCCCGTCCTGCTCGGTGGGGTTCAGCGCTTTCGCCGAGGTGACTTCGACCTGCCGCGTGCCTTTCGCCTGGTCCGCAAGCGCGACGAATTCTTCTGCAATCTCCGGAAGAAATTCCACTCGGTTTTTTTTCGCCAATTGCGCCAAGAAATCACTGACGACCGGTGGACACCCAAGTCGCTGACTGAGGGCGGACAGGATTGCGCGCTTCTCGTCATACCCAAAGGCGGGCGAAGCCACCACGTGTTTCAGGGACGGCGATTCCGACACCGCGCGCGCGAGCGCGGTCAAGCCTGTCTTTGTGCCCTCCATATTGGAGGCATCCATGAGTCCGAACAGAGCTTTCGCATAGCGACGAGCAACAGCAATTTTGATCACAGTCGTACCAGGCGTCCGGATACAAGGGGATTGCGTGCGGGTGGGCACGACAAAAAACGGGGCAGACTAGCATCCGAGAGCGGGGTGTGTCAAGCGGGAACCCGGCGCAAACACTACTGAATAATGCCGCCACCCAAGACACGATCGCCGTCGTAGAAGACGGCGGATTGGCCGGGACTCAGAGCGCGCTGCGGCGTGTGGAACTGAACGAGCATGGTGCCGTCACCATGAGGCGTAGCCAGCGCAGGCGCCGCCGGAGTGGCATATCGGACTTTAATCCGACAGTCGATGGAGTCGTTGAACATCGATGGGGCGAAGAGATTCAAATCTGCCACCGTGCATTCCGATTGAAACAGCCCTTCCTCGGGACCGACGACCACAGTGTTTGTGTTCGGAACGACGCGATGGACGTATAGCCGTTGCCCTGTGGCGACTTTCAATCCCCGCCGTTGGCCTGGTGTGTAATACGCAATGCCTTCGTGCTGACCCAGAATACGGCCATCCGTATCGGTCAACCAGCCCGGCCTTTTAGACCGCGGCGCCTCGTGCTCGAGAAACGTACGATAGTCGCCCTGGCTCACAAAGCAAATTTCCTGGCTTTCCTTCAGTTCCTCAGGCGGCAACCCTAACGATTCGGCCCGCGACCAGACGTCCGACTTGTGCATCGCGCCGACCGGGAACAACAGCCGGTCAAGCCATTCAGGATTCATCCGGTACAGGAAATAGGTTTGATCCTTCCGTGAATCGACCGCGCGGCGTAAGACCGGCCTATCGCCGTCTCGATCGATCCGTGCATAATGGCCGGTGGCCACGAAATCAGCGCCGCGCTCGCCGGCGAGCCGGTATAGCGAGCGCAGCTTCACCCGTTCATTACAGCGCACGCAGGGATTAGGCGTGGTCCCGGCTTGATACCCAGCGAGAAAATCATCAATGACGCCGGTTCGAAAACTATCCCGCGTGTCGATGACTTCATGCGAGATATCCAATTGCTTAGCGACATGCCGGGCAAGCCCGACCTTACAGCATCCCCGCTCCTGCCACCGCTTGGATGCGGCGACCGACTCATCTTCATGCTCCCAGACTTGGAGCGTGACCCCGTGGACCTCATACCCCTGGTCTACCAGAAGCGCAGCAGCCACGGAGCTATCAACTCCTCCGCTCATCCCAAGAATGACTGTCGGCCGTCGCATAGCGCCTTTCGTTGCTTCTCGACCTTACGATTGACCGTCCTGCGCGCGAACCTTGCCACGGTGCGCGGCGAGATCATGGACGTTCTCGAGCGCCTTGGCGGGCTCATCATTTTGCTCGGACCATTTATTCACGCCCATGTCGCACATGCCGTGAATGTGAGCGCCTTCTTCTATCACAATCGCAGGGGTGCGTACATCCCCAAGGATCACAGCCGGCTTCAGCAATTGAACTTTTTCTGTGGCCGTAATCGTCGCCTTGATCTTTCCGCCACAGATCACCGTGCCGGCCGTGATCAGGCCCTTGATCACGGCATGCTCTCCGATGACCAAGGTGCCTTTGGTATGGACCTCTCCATCCAGCCGGCCATCGATTCGAACCGTTCCATCGAAGTGAATCACGCCTT
>DATFCE010000145.1:0-16881 GCA_035253365.1 Nitrospiraceae bacterium | reverse complement strand
CGGGATCTAATATATAGCGATCATCACCGGCCTGCCTGGACGCTCCGCTGCCCTCGCCAAACTTGTCACGGCGGGCAATCCACGATTGCAGCGAGCGTTCATTAATAATGCGCTAGGCCTGAATCTGCTTGGATTTACATTACCCACCTCGCTTGTTAGGATACCGGCCCATGCGTAGCGGCAGCATGGTGATCTGGGCGATCGTCGCATGCGTGTGCGCCGTCGCCTTTGCGTTCGTGACGGGCGTGATCAACCCCCATGAAAAAGTCAACGCCTTGTGGCTCGTTGTGGCCGCCGGCTGTTTCTATGCGTTGGGGTTCAGGTTTTACGGCAGATTTTTGGTGCGCCGCGTGATGGTGCTCGATGATGCGCGCGTCACACCGGCTCACCGCCTGAACGACGGGACCAATTTTTATCCCGCGAACAAGTACGTGCTCTTCGGACACCACTTCGCGGCGATTGCCGGCGCTGGACCGCTGCTTGGCCCTGTGCTCGCCGCGCAATTCGGGTTTCTTCCGGGCTTTCTGTGGCTGGTGGTCGGCGCGGTGTTGGCCGGAGCCGTGCAGGATTTCATCATTCTCGTCGCTTCGATGCGTCGCAACGGACGGTCGCTTCCGGAGATTGCGCGGGACGAGCTCGGTCCGCTGACGGGCCTGGCAACGGCAGTGGCGGTGCTTTTTATCGTCGTAGTCGCGCTGGCCGGCCTGGGACTGGCGGTTGTGAATGCGCTCTATCGTAATGCCTGGGGGACGTTCACGATCGCGATGACCATTCCGATCGCGTTGCTCATGGGCTTTTATCTGCAAAAGTTCCGGCCCGGCAAGGTCGGCGAAATGTCCGCCCTTGGGGTCTGCCTGCTCATTGTGGCGGTGCTGGCCGGTCGGCTGGTCGCGCAATCCGAATGGGGCGGCTCGTTTGAATTTGAACGGTCGACGCTGGTCTGGCTGCTGGCCGGCTATGGATTTCTGGCATCGGTGCTCCCCGGCTGGATGCTCTTGGTGCCGCGGGATTATCTCTCGACGTTCATGAAAGTCGGAGTCGTCGCCATGCTGGCATTAGGCGTGATCGTGCTCGCGCCGCCGATCGAGATGCCGCGCGTCACGGCGTTCATCCATGGTGGCGGTCCGATTATTCCCGGCACCATCTTTCCGTTCGTGTTTATCACGATCGCGTGCGGAGCGATCTCCGGATTTCACTCCTTGGTCGCATCTGGCACGACGCCGAAAATGATTGCACGCGAGTCGCATGCCATCGTCGGATATGGCGCTATGCTGATGGAGAGCTTTGTCGGCGTGATCGCGTTGATTGCCGCGTCGGTGCTCGTGCCCGGGGATTACCTCGCCATCAATACGACCCTGTCGGCTGATGCGCTGGCCGCGATAGGTTTTCCGGTAGACAAGGTGCAGGCGCTGTCGCGCCTCGTAGAAGTGGATATCGCGGGGCGGCCCGGCGGGGCGGTGTCGTTGGCCGTGGGGATGGCCTCCATTTTTGCCGGGCTTCCGGGTATGGCGACCCTCATGGCGTACTGGTATCAATTTGCTTTGCTCTTCGAAGCCTTATTTATCCTGACGACCATCGACGCAGGCACTCGCGTCGCCCGCTACCTGGTTCAGGAACTGGGTGGACGTCTGTACGCTCCGCTGCAACGCTTACAATGGTGGCCTGGCGTGCTCGCGTGCAGCGCGGTCGTCGTGGCCGCGTGGGGGTACCTCATCGCAACCGGTAGCATCTCGACGATCTGGCCCATGTTCGGCGCGGCCAATCAATTGCTGGGGACACTGGCGCTCTGCATCGGCACGACGGTATTGATTAAAATGAGGAAAGCTCAGTACCTCTGGGTGACCGCGGCGCCGATGGTGTTTGTGGCGGTGATCACGGTGAGCGGGTCCTATGAATTGTGTATTCTGTTTCTGCAGAAGGCGAGCCAGAGCAGCGTGTCCAGCCAGACGTTGGCACTGTATCTGGATGCCGGGCTGGTCGGTCTTGTCGCATTGCTGGCGCTTATCGTCTTGGCGGACAGCGCGCGGCACTGGTACGGCTATCTCATTCGAGGCCGGCCGTTCACGAGCGGTGAAGTCCTGACGGCTTCCGAAACAACGCCTGCCCCAACGGCCAGCCGCGGCGTGAAATTACCGACTGGGCGATGTTGTTGACAGAATACTTAGCATTGAGACGCCGGTAGCCGACTGCCGATGGAGAGTTCGATGCCTGTAAGACGGAGGAAATATGGCCGAGCAAAATTCTTTTGATGTGGTTTCCAAGGTCGATATGCAGGAAGTCAAAAATGCGGTTGATCAGGCCTTGAAAGAAATCCACCAACGCTTTGATTTCAAGGGGACGAAGACGGAGTTGACCTTGAAGGAGAAAGACAACGAGCTGGTTGTACTCTCCGACGATGAGTATAAGCTCAAAAGTGTCGTTGATATCGTCAAGGCGAAGCTCGTCAAGCGCAATGTTTCGGTGAAGGCCTTTGCCTTTGGTGCGATTGAGCCAGCCTTGGGAGGCACCGTGAGGCAAATTGCCAAGATTCAAAATGGATTGACCACCGAAAAGGCCAAGGAGATCACCAAAGAGATCAAGGAGGCGAAGTTCAAGGCGCAGGCTCAGATCCAGGCTGATCAGGTTCGGGTTCAGGGCAAGAGCCGCGATGAGCTGCAGGCCGTCATCGCCTTCCTCAAGGGCAAGGACTTCGGGGTTGATCTCCAGTTCATCAACTATCGTTGACTATTTAATGCTGTCTCGCGCGTCTCTGTACTCTTTCTTCCTTCTCCTATTTATTTTGACCACCTCCGGGTGCGGGCGCAGCGAGGCGATTGTCGTGATCACGCTGCATCCCACGAACCCCAACATTCTCTACGTCGCGACGAACGATTACATCTACAAGACCCGCGACGGCGGGCACAGTTGGGAGAATCTGTCCAAAGGCATGAGCCACTCTCGCGTTATCGCGATGGCGGTCGATCCGGCATACCCGGCGACGGTGTACGCCGGAACCAAAGGCGATGCGGTCTACAAAAGCCACGATGGCGGGCAACGATGGGTGTCGCTACGAGCGGGGCTCGACGACGTGACGATTACATCGGTGGTGAATCAATTCGTCTTCGATCCCGCCGACAGTAACCGGCTCTTTGTCGCCACGACGATGGGCGTCTTTGAGTCGCAGAACGGCGGCGAGCTGTGGCAGAAACGCATGGACGGCATGAAAGAAGTGCTGATGGTCGTTACGCTTGCCATGGACCCTACACGGCCGGAGATCCTGTATGCGGGAACCAGCGGCGGCGTGTATAGGACCATCAACCGAGGTGTACGGTGGGACAAAGCGAATAACGGTCTGGTCTCCCCCGAGTTGTTGAAATCCTCTCGCGCCCTCGGTGTGACCATGGTCGAGGTCGATCCGCATGCGCCCGATACCGTCTACACGGCGACGTTGAACGGTCTGTACAAATCAACGGACGCGGGTGCCTCATGGACCCGAATTGCTCAGGCCTTGCCGGATCAAATGATAATCACCATGGCGCTTGATCGGTCGATCCCTGGCGTGTTGTACGTAGCCGGCCGCGACGGCGTGCATCGAAGCGAGGACGGGGGCGCCACATGGAAAGCCATGAACCAGGGCCTGGCCACACTCAATGTGCGGGCGCTTGCGCAAAGCCGGATCGATCCCAGAATCTGGTACGCCGGTACGAATGGCAGCGGACTGTATCGGAGCCGGAACGGCGGTGAAACATGGGAGTCGATGCCGGCCGTGAAGGCCGTAGAGACGGTTGAAACAACCGGCAGGAAGGCATGAACTGCTGACGAACCTACGGGTGTCGACTGTTCAAACTGGAGTTGCCGATAGCCGGACCGGTCGATGGAGTTGTTCCAATCTCGGCGCCTACCGCACCCTCCGTGACAGGGTCCGTCGTGGTGAGCGACCCGCCGCCCCTCTTACTTGGCGGTGTCCCGACGACCTCGCCTAAAGTGGGAGGGGTGGAACCGATATCCGTGCCGGTGGGCTCCATGGTTCCGATACGGGTCCCCGTTGGCCCCGGCGCACCGATATCAGGACCGGTGGGAGCGGCGCGTCCAATGTCCGTTCCTGTCGCCGCTCTGCCCGGCTCGCTTGTAGGGTGAAAGTCTTCAGCGATGGCGTCCTCTGCCTCTTGGAGCATTCTCCGTTTACGCGCGGCGTCTTCATAGTCGAGCGAGTCCGCCTTAGTTTTCGAAGCGTCGAGATGTTGGAGCCGAGTCACAAGTGTGCGAAGCTTGTCGCGTGCTCGTAGCACCGGCACGACAAGGGCTTGGTTTCTGGAGGCCAAAAACGCCGCTGGAGAGAGCCTGGTCGTAGCTTCTTGAATAAGCGCCGAAGCCTGCTCCTCGAGTGCAACAGCATCTTCGATGCTTTCAACTTCCTGCGCGCAACAGGCGAGTAGCCGGCGATACTGTTGCAGAAACATCTCGACGTCGCGTTCGAGATTGCCGGTCTTATCAAAAGAGCGCGTGGCCTTGCTACTTTTTCGCTCCTTTTCCTCTTTCTCGACGAGCGGCTCACAGCCCGGTCCCGGCTTTAGACGAAGCTCGTTCCCCGACCGATGGGCGCACCAGTAAAGCGCCGATAACGATGTGGTGTCGGCGCCGATAGCAGACTGGGGCGGCGCGATCGTGAAGTACACGAGAAGGGAAAGAAACAGTAAGCTCTCCATAGTAAAGCCAATTGTCTGGCCAGGTCTTGGAATTGTCAACAGCCGAGCCCGAGCGGCGTACCTATCCACCTCTTCCGTCGATCCTTGAAAAGGCTCGCTGGATCGGATAGCTTCACACGTATTCATCACGAATTGTGTCAGTGAGGAGAAGCACTCCATGCCGACGGTATACATCGACGACATCTCGAATCACGCCGGTCAGGAAGTGACGATCCGGGGCTGGCTCCGAAACAAACGCTCCAGCGGCAAACTTCATTTTTTGATCATTCGCGACGGCACCGGTGATATTCAAGCCGTGGTCAGCAAGGGAACCATCGGCGAGGAGCAATTCGCGCGTTCCGCCATGCTGACTCAGGAATCTTCACTGACTGTGACGGGCACGGTGCGGCAGGATGCGCGCGCGCTCGGCGGGTACGAGTTGGATGTGACTCGTGTGGAGCCGCTCCAGATTGCCGAACCGTTTCCGATTCAGCCGAAAGAGCACAGCGTCGGCTTCCTAATGGAGCACCGGCATCTGTGGCTTCGGTCAAGCCGCCAGCATGCGATCCTCCGCATTCGCCATGAGATCATACGGGCGTGCAGAAATTTCTTTGACGACCGCGGGTTTGTCTTGATCGACGCGCCGATCTTCACGCCCAATGCCTGTGAAGGCACCACGACGTTGTTTCAGACGGATTATTTCGATGAGAAGGCATATCTCACGCAGAGCGGCCAATTGTATAGTGAAGCCACGGCGGCAGCTTTTGGAAAGGTTTATTGCTTCGGTCCCACGTTTCGCGCCGAAAAATCGAAGACGCGACGGCATCTCATGGAATTCTGGATGGTCGAACCGGAAGTGGCCTTCGCTGAGCTGGCCGACATGATGGACCTGGCCGAGGCGTTTCTGACCCACATCGTGGAACGAGTGTTGGCGACTCGAAAAGACGATCTCGCGGTATTGGAGCGTGATACGGCCAAGCTGGAACGCATCAAGCCGCCGTTTCCGCGCATCACATATGAGGAGGCTGTCGCGCTGCTCCGGACAAAGGGAAATCCGATTCAGTCCGGTGATGATTTCGGGGGCGATGAAGAAACGCTCCTGTCCGACGCATTCGACCGGCCCGTGATCGTGCATCGCTATCCTGCTTCGATCAAAGCTTTCTATATGCAGAACGATCCTGTCCGGCCCGATCTTGCCCTGTGCATGGATGTGTTGGCTCCCGAAGGTTATGGCGAGATCATCGGCGGGGGGCAGCGCATCCATGAATATGAGAAATTGCTCGCGCGCATTCACGAACACAAACTTCCAGAAGACGCATTCCGATGGTATTTGGATTTACGGCGATACGGATCGGTGCCGCATGCGGGGTTCGGGATGGGCATTGAACGAGCCGTGGCGTGGATCTGCGGCCTGGAACACGTGCGAGAAACAATTCCGTTCCCGCGAATGTTGTACAGGCTCTATCCGTAACCTCAAGCCCTCCCCGTGAGAGCCAGGACCATGTTTCGGCCTGCAGGTGCGGCATTCTCTCCAGCTCGTCTCCGTTGCTTTAGCAGCAAATACGCAATGATGTGTTGTAATTTATGCACAGTTGGCGGCTCTTCTTTATCTCTTTAAAAAATAAAGATTTCAGTTGACATCTTTCTATGCCTAGGTATACTTCTGCCAGCAAGTGGGGGAAAGTGGAAGCTAATGGAGACAGTTCAGGCAGCTCAGCCCTTTCCCACATCCCGGTCCTTCTTCATGAGGTTACCGAAGCGCTTCGATGCAGAGAGGGCGGACGGTTTGTGGACTGCACACTGGGGCACGGAGGATTGGCCTATCAGATTCTTACAATGGCGGGGCCCGGAGGCTTTCTTATCGGTATCGATCAGGATGACGAGGCCATTGCTGTCGCGCGGGCCCGTCTTCAACGTTTTCAGGACCGCATTCATCTGGTCCTGGGAAACTTTCGGAAATTAAAACAGTATCTGGACGGCTTGGGAGTATCAGAGGTCGATGGCGTCGTCTTTGACCTCGGTGTGTCGTCGGCTCAATTGAACCACCCTGAACGCGGGTTTAGTTTTATGGTGGAAGGACCGCTCGACATGCGCATGGACCGGCGGGCCGCGCTCACCGCAGCGGATATTCTCCAACAACGTTCCGAGTCGGAATTGGCGGATATTATTTTTCACTATGGCGAGGAGCGGTATGCCCGCCGCATTGCTCGCGCCATTGTGCAGGCCCGCGCGAGACAGTCGCTGCGCACGACGCTGGATCTCGTGTCGATCATTCGCGGCGCCGTTCCCGCCGTCTACCGCCATGGCCGCATTCATTATGCCACGCGGACGTTTCAGGCGCTCCGCATCGCCGTCAATGATGAACTTGATGCATTGGCCTCATCATTTCGGGATGCGATCGATGTGCTGACTCCCGGCGGACGCCTCTGCATCATTTCCTTTCATTCATTGGAAGATCGTATCGCCAAGCACACGCTTCGGGAGCTGTCCGGCCGCGAGCAGGGGCGGGTGAAAGTGCTCACCAAGCGACCGCTGATCTCATCCGAAACCGAACGGCGCAACAACCCACGCGCCCGCAGCGCGAAACTGCGTGTCGCGGAGCGCCTGCCTGTGAGGGCTGCATGAAAATCATGGCCGGTCTTGCGGTGGTGTCGTTGGTGCTCCTCTGCGTGTGGGAGCGGGTGGACGTAGTACAGGTCGGCTATCGTATCGAGCAGCTCAAGCTGAAAAAAACGGCGCTCGAGCGCGAGCGGGATGAATTGCGGGTCAAGGTCTCGGGCCTGACCTCTCCCGACCGAATCGCCAAATTGGCGACGGAAAAGTTAGGGATGGTGCCCCCGCAGCAAGGTCAAGTGAAGCTGGTCAGGGTCGAACCTCCCATTCCGACAAAGGTCAGACCCGAGCCACGCCACCTCTGGCTGGCCAAAAGCACTCCTTAGGAAGGAACGTGGCTGGAGCTGAAACCTATCGTGGTCGCCGCCTTCTTGTCGCCTTGGCGTTGACGACGGGGTTTGCCGTCATTTTTTTCCGGCTCGTTACTCTGCAAATTCTGCAAGCCGGCGAGCTGACCGCGCGAGCGGACCGTCAGCATCAGAAAACCGTCACACTTGAAGGCGCCAGAGGCGCCGTCTATGACCGCCAGGGGAAGGTCTTGGCCATCAATATGGATGTCCCCTCCGTGTTCGGTATTCCGGCCTCTTTGGTCAACCCGACCGGGGTGGCGCGCGATCTCGCCAGAATCCTCCATGTCCGAGCCGATGACATTGAGCGGAAGCTCAAACAGGAACGCAGCTTCGTCTGGATCGCCAGAAAATTGGACCCTGAACAGGGAAGAAAATTGGAGCATCTTTCGCTGGACGGAATCGGAATTGTCTTGGAGGGCCGCCGCTTCTATCCGAAAGGATCGCTCTTGTCCCATGTGCTCGGCTTTGCCGGCATGGACAGTCAGGGCTTGGAAGGCATTGAGCGACGGTACGATGCGGATCTTCGCGGCGAGAAACAGACCGTGGTGCTGCAGCGAGATGCGTTGGGCCGCACGGTGTTTCCTAAGGGAGTCAATGAGCGAACTCCTGGAGGCGGCCATCATCTCACCCTGACCATCGATGAATTCATTCAGTACACGACCGAAAAGGAACTGGAGGAAGCCGTCGTATCTGCGCGCGCCAAATCCGGGATGGCCATTGTGATGGACCCCAAAACCGGCGCAGTTCTCGCCATGGCGCTCAATCCTAAGTTCGATCCCAATACGGTGGGAGCCGTTTCGGCTGATCGCTGGCGCAACCGGGCGCTGACCGACGCGTATGAGCCGGGATCGACGATGAAGGTTATGGTCGCCGCAGCGGCGCTCGAAGAAAAAGCCGCGCGCCCGGAGACGCGAGTGTACGGCGAGCATGGACGGATGGAGGTGGCCGGCACGGCGATTCACGATCACGAACGATCAGGGTGGATGACATTTTCAGAGGTCATTCAGCGATCAAGCAATATCGGCGCGGTCAAGACCGCCATGGCTCTCGGTGATCGCCGGTTGTACCGGTATCTGAAGGCATTCGGGTTCGGGGAACGGACGGACATCGATTTGCCCGGTGAAGTGGCCGGTCTGGTGAGAGAGCCGCGCGAATGGGGACGAAGATCGTTGGCCTCCCTTGCCATCGGGCAGGAAATCGGCGTGACGCCCTTGCAGCTCGTGACGGCCGTCTCCGCCGTAGCCAACGGCGGCTGGCTCATGAAGCCGTATATCGTCTCCGAAATTCGAAACGCGCATGGTGAAGTGCTGGCCAGCATGGGGCCCCAGGTCCGGCGGCGGCCGATCTCGTCGGAGACGGCGCACACGCTGACCGGCATTCTGGAGGGGGTGGTGACGCAGGGAACCGGCAGCCGGGCGGCCGTGGCCGGCTATCGCGTGGCCGGCAAAACCGGCACGGCGCAAAAGATCGATCCGCAGACGGGGCGCTATTCCACCACGCGTTTCGTGGGATCGTTCGTCGGCTATGTGCCGGCTGAGGATCCGCAATTGGCCATCGTGGTCGTCATTGACGAACCGCATGCCGACGCATGGGGTGGGGTGGTGGCGGCTCCGGTGTTCAAGCGAATCGCCGAGCAGGTCTTGCCGTATTTGGGCGTGTCCCCGCACGGTCAGATCAAAGTGGCGTTGGTCGCGGCCGACGGGGCGCGGAGAGTGCCATGACCTTGGCTGAGCTTATCGCGCCGTTGGACCGCCAGGGCGACGTGATCGATCGCCAAGGCAACATGACGATTGAGATCGCGGCTGTCACGGATGACTCTCGCGCGGCCAATCCGGGCTGCCTTTTCGTGGCCGTAAAAGGAGAACGCGTGGACGGCCATGCGTTTATTCCGCAAGCGGTGGCAAACGGTGCTTCGGCGTTGGCGGCGCAAAGTGGAGTTGCCGCGCCGGGCTCGCCGGTTCCCACCGTCGCGTTGCGCGATACCAAGGCGGCGCTGGGAATCCTGGCCGCGCGGCTTCATCGTGATCCCTCGGCCCAGTTACGGATGATCGGAGTGACCGGCACCAATGGCAAGACCACGGTGACCTATCTCTGCAAGGGAATTCTCGAGGCGGCCGGGCAAGGCGTGGGGCTCATCGGCACGGTCGCCTACCAAATCGGTTCGGAACGGGTGCATGCCTCGCATACCACGCCGGGCGCGGTCGAGCTCCAAGCGCTGCTGGCCAGGATGGTGGACGCCGGGATGAAAACCGCGGTCATGGAAGTCTCATCGCACGCCTTGGCGATGGAGCGAACGGCCGGGTGCGAGTTCGATGCGGCGGTCTTTACCAACTTGACGCAGGATCACTTGGACTTTCATGCCGATCTCGAAGAGTACTTTCAAGCCAAACTGCGCCTGTTCACAGGTCTCTCTCCAGCCGGCGCCAAAACCGGTCCCAAGCGCGCGATCGTCAATGTCGACGACCCACGCGGCGAGCGAGTCGCGCAGGCGAGCCGTGTCCCGGTGTGGACCTATTCGCTTCGCAAGCCGGCCGATATTCGAGCGGAAGAGGTCCACCTGTCGCTGAGTGGAACGAGCTTTGTCGTGAGCACGCCTCACGGCCGCTTCCCCGTCGAAAGCCGGCTGATCGGCGAGCACAATGTCGCCAACATGCTGGCGGCCATCGGGGTTGGATTGCATGAAGGCCTGTCGCTGGAGACGGTCCGCGAGGGGATTCACCGTGTCGCCAATGTGCCGGGTCGATTTGAGCGCGTGGAGGCGGGACAGGATTTCACCGTCGTCGTGGATTACGCTCATACCGACGATGCGTTGAGCCGTCTGCTCGCGACGGCGAAAACCCTGAGGACCGGCCGAATCATCACCGTGTTCGGGTGCGGCGGCGATCGAGACCGGGGAAAACGACCCAAGATGGGGCGCGTGGCGACCCGCTACAGCGACGTCGTCATTCTGACGTCCGACAATCCCCGCACGGAAGATGCCCTGCAAATCCTGCGCGAGGTTGAAGTCGGTGTGCGGGACGCGCTCGATGCGTCGAGGGTTCGCTATGAGATGATTCCCGATCGGCGCCAGGCGATCGAGGCGGCCGTCCGAGAGGCCCGGCCGGGAGATATGGTGTTGATTGCCGGCAAGGGGCACGAGGATTATCAGATCATCGGGAGTCAGCGCTTTCATTTCGATGATCGGGAAGTGGCAAAAGACGCGATCGAGCGGGTGCGAAGATGAATGCTCCGTTTAAGCTTCGAGCCTCGGCGGTCGAGGGTGCGGACTCCGGTACGCCGCTCTTTACCGTCGAAGAAGTCGTGGAAGTCACGAGCGCGCATGTTATGACGCCTGACAGCCACCGCCTGCGGGACAAGATTCGCCGCGTGTCAACGGATTCCCGGGACGTGCGCCCCGGCGATCTCTTCGTCGCCTTGAAAGGGGAGCGATACGACGGGCACGAATTTGTGGACGCGGCGTTCCGGCAAGGCGCGATGGGGGCGGTCGTGGGCCCCGGCTATCGCCTTCCCACGTCTTTCCCACCCTTACGAGCAGGTTCGTCCAGGCGTCCGCATCGAGGGCCCCCCCTGGTGCTCAGCGTGCACGATCCGTTGTTTGCCTACCAACAATTGTCCACGCACCATCGGAACCGGTTCGATATGCCCGTTGTGGCGGTGACCGGCAGCAATGGGAAAACCACGACGAAGGAAATGATCGCCCGCGTGTTGGACGAGCGCTGGAGCGTGCTGAAGACCGAAGGCAATTTGAATAATCGCATCGGCGTGCCGCAGACGCTGCTTCGCTTAACCGTCCGGCACACCGCGGCGGTGATCGAAATGGGAGTCGACCACAAAGGACAGACCGCGCGGCTGACCGAGATTGTCCGGCCGACGATCGGGGTGATCACCAACATCGGACCCGATCATCTGGAATTTTTCGGGACGTTGGGAAATTCCGCCCAGGCCAAAGGCGAGTTGTTGGATCTCATGCAACCGGACGATGCGGTCGTTTTGAATGCGGATGATGCGTTTTTCGATTACTTGGCATCGCGGGCGCGCTGCCGGGTGATCTCGTTCGGACTATCCGCCAAAGCACAGGTGCGCGCCGCCGATGTGACGCCGGCTCGGGGACGAGGGACGGCGTTCCGGTTAATCTTGCCGGGTAAAGCGCGCTCCACGCCGATCGCGATTCATGCCTTCGGCCTTCACAATGTGGAAAATGCCTTGGCCGCGGCTGCCGTAGGGCATCTCTGCGGCCTCAGCGGAGCGAGTATCGCGGCTGGCCTGTCCCGGTTTCGGCCTGCCACCATGCGGTCGCAAGTCGAGACCCATGGCGGCATCAAGATCATCAATGATTGTTACAACGCCAATCCCGCGTCCATGAACGCAGCCATCGATTTGCTGGCTGAGCTTGGCGCCGGCGGGCGGACCATTGCCGTGCTGGGCGACATGTTGGAGTTGGGACCGGAATCATCGGCGCTGCACCATGAAGTCGGCGCGCATCTAGCGGCAAAGGATATTTCATTTCTCATTGCGTGCGGGCCGTTGAGCCGCGCGCTGGCTCAAGGCGCGCATGACCGCGGCATGGCGCGCGCGCGCATTCGCGAGGCCGCCGATGCGGCCGAAGCCACGCAGGTGCTCACGTCGATGCTTCGCCGCCATGATGTGGTCTTGGCCAAGGCGTCGCGCGGCATGCGGATGGAGCAGGTGGTCGAAGCGCTTCGCCGCCGGCTGGCGGTTCGGCGAGCGCCGGTCAAATCGGTGGCCACAACCGGAAAGGGACGTACGCGCTGACATGCTGTATCTGTTGCTCTACCCGCTCCATACCGACTTTTCATTTCTGAATGTCTTCCGGTACCTCAGCTTCCGGATCATCTATGCGGCCGTGTCGGCATTTCTCCTGGCCTTTGTGCTCGCCCCTCCGTTGATTCGCAAGCTGCAAGAGATCCGCTTGGGACAACACGTGCGGGATGACGGGCCGAGCCGGCATCTGACGAAAACCGGGACGCCGACGATGGGCGGGCTGTTGATCTTATTCGCGGTCGTGCTGTCGACGATCTTGTGGGCCGATGTGACCAATCGATACGTCTGGCTGGCGGTTCTGGCGACGATCGGATTTGGATTGGTCGGATTCGCGGACGATTACCTGAAATTCATCGGACGCCGATCCAAGGGACTGTCGGCCGCTCAAAAATTCGTCGCGCAAGGGATCGTGGCGCTTGCCATCGGCTTGTTCTTTTACTACCTGCCCGGCTACTCGACCAAACTCAGCGTGCCGTTCTTCAAAAATTTCACGCCCGATTTGGGATGGTTCTATATTCCCTTTGCGGTCGTCGTGATCGTCGGCGCGTCGAACGCGGTCAATCTCACCGACGGTCTCGACGGCTTGGCGGTGGGGCCGATCATGATCGCGTCACTGGCCTATACCATTGTGGTCTATGTCGTGGGAAACCGGATCACCGCCGAGTATCTCTTGATCCCGTACATCGAAGGGGCCGGAGAATTGGCCGTGTTCACCGCGGCGATTTTCGGCGCGAGCCTCGGCTTCTTGTGGTTCAACACCTATCCCGCGTCGGTCTTCATGGGAGATGTGGGATCGCTGCCGCTGGGCGCGGCGTTGGGGACGGTCGCGGTCATCAGCAAGCATGAGCTATTGCTTCTGCTCGTGGGCGGAGTTTTTGTGATCGAAGCGATTTCGGTGATCTTCCAAGTCGCGTCATTCAAGTCGCGGGGCAAGCGGATCTTTCTCATGGCCCCCATTCACCATCACTTCGAAATGAAGGGTTGGGAAGAGCCCAAGGTTGTGGTGCGGTTGTGGATTATTGCGATTTTGCTGGCGCTGCTGAGTTTGAGCACCTTGAAGCTGCGGTGATATGCGAGCATCCGCCAAGATGGATTGACTGAAGTGAAAGAGGATCTTAAAGGGAAGAAGGTGACGGTGGTTGGACTCGCGCGAAGCGGCGTGGCGGCGGCCCGTTTGCTGACCATGGTTGGGGCGCAGGTCACCGTGGCGGATGGAAAAGACGAAGCCACGCTCGCGCAGGCCCTGGCGCGTATCGATCGGCAGGCGGTTCGTGTGAAGGTCGGCGCCGGATACGAGTCGGCGCTCGATGGCGCTGATCTGGTCGTCATTAGTCCGGGGGTACCGACCGGCCTTGAGGCGCTCGAGACGGTCCGCCGTCGTGGCGTGCGGGTGATCGGCGAATTGGAGCTCGCCTCATGGTTTCTCGACATGCCCATCGTGGCTGTCACCGGGACGAACGGCAAGAGTACGACCGTGACTCTGTTGGGGCATCTTCTCAAAGAGGGCGGCAAGCGCGTGTTTGTCGGGGGCAACCTCGGCACACCGGTCAGCGAGGGCGCCTGCGCCGTTCTGGCACATCAGGCGGTGTATGACTACATCGTGGCCGAGGTCTCCAGCTTTCAGCTCGAGACGATCGAGCGATTTCATCCCTGGATCGCCGCCGTCCTGAACATTACACCCGATCATTTGGACCGGTATCCTGCTCTCGCGCCGTACGTCGCGGCAAAGGCGAGGATCTTTGAGAATCAGACCGACAAGGATTTTGCGCTGTTGAATCTCGACGATGAGCGGGTTGCGGGATTTCGGAAATGCATTCGGTCGAAAGTCTTGGAGTTCAGCCGACAGGCGGCGGTGGAAGAAGGTACATGGTTGGAGGGGGATCGCGTCGTCATGCGGCTCGGCGGCCGAAGGGAGGAAGTCTGCCGCCGGAACGAAATCCGGCTGCCCGGTGGCCATAATGTCGCGAACGTGATGGCGGCCCTGACCATCGGGCGCGTAGGCGGATGTTCACTAGAAGCCATGCGCCGTGTGATTACGACGTTCCCGGGCATCGAACACGCGCTGGAGCTGGTTCGCGAGCGGCATGGCGTCCGATTTGTCAACGACTCGAAGGGAACGAATGTGGATGCGACCGTCAAGGCGCTTGAAAGCCTGGATGAGCCGATTCTTCTCATTGCCGGCGGCCGCGACAAAGGCGGGGACTTCACCAAGCTACGCGATGCGATCCGTCGCCGGGTCAAGCGTCTTATCTTAATTGGGGAAGCGGCCCCGCTCATTCAAGAGGCACTGGAGGGTTTTCAACGCACCGCCCATGCCGCCTCGCTATGTGACGCCGTGGGAATCGCGGTGCGTGAGGCGCAGCCCGGCGACGTGGTTCTCTTGTCGCCGGCCTGCGCCAGTTTCGATATGTTCGCCGATTACCAGGATCGCGGCCGGCAGTTCAAAGCGCTGATCAACGAATTGCCGTAGACAAGGGGGGCGTCGGGTCGGAATGAGGGTTGATCCATTTGCCAGTCCGACTCGCGCTCAGCCGGTCGCGATGGCTTAGGAGAACAATGAATGTCGCGCAGGATCAGCGAGGGAACTCTGACCTTACCGTGGTCGGCATCTTCGGAACGATCGCCGGGACGGCCCAGTGCGGACGGCACGGTCTTGATGATCACGGTGCTGCTCGCAGCGATGGGACTGATCATGGTCTACAGTGCGAGCGCCGTGGTGGCCGAGAGCCGCTTCCACGATTCCGTCTATTTCCTCAAGCGCCAAGTGGCCTGGTTGGGATGCGGCTTTGTGCTGCTCCAGATCACCTCGCGCCTGGATTATCGTATCTGGCGAAAGCTGGCCCTGCCGATCTTGGGGTTGACCGCGGTGTTGCTGCTGATCGTGCTGATTCCCGCATTGGGCGTGGTGGCCAAAGGCGCGCGGCGTTGGCTGCATGTCGGCCCGATATCCGTGCAACCTGCCGAGATGGCCAAGTTGGCCATCGTACTGTACCTGGCGGCGTACCTCGCGAGAAAGGAAGGGCGGATTCAGCATCTTCTGTCCGGGTTTTTCCCGCCTTTGATGGTCGTGGGTCTGCTGAGCGGCTTGATCGTCATGCAGCCCGATCTGGGGACGGTCCTGGTCATGGGGCTGGTGACCTTGGGACTTTTGTTTCTCGCGGGAGCACAGATGAAGCATCTGGCGGGATTGGTTCTGTGCGCGATCCCGCTCGTGGCGGTTGCGATCTGGAAATCACCGTACCGGCTGCAACGGCTTCTGGTTTTTCTCGACCCGGGAAAAGACCCGACCGGCGCGGGATTTCAGGTCAACCAATCGTTCCTGGCCTTCGGCAGTGGGGGACCGTTCGGCGTGGGATTGGGGGAGGGCAAGCAGAAATTATTTTTCTTGCCCGAGGCGCATACCGATTTTGTTTTGGCCTTAGTCGGGGAGGAGTTGGGATTGGTGGGGACGGCCGCCATCATGATCCTGTTTGCCGTGCTCACGTTCAAAGGATTTCAAATTGCCGCCAGGGCGCGCGACCCGTTTGGCCGTTACCTCGGATTGGGTATTACATTGCTGATCGGGGTACAGGCGTTGATCAACGCCGCGGTGGTGACCGGCTTGCTGCCGACCAAAGGATTGACCTTGCCGCTGGTCAGCTACGGGGGATCGTCGCTACTTGTGACGTTGCTGTGCCTGGGAGTTTTGTTGAGCATTTCGCGCGATCGACAAGGCGGGCGACACGCCGGCGCGTACGGCGCCGGAAACGGGAGATGATGAGACTTGTCATCGCCGCCGGAGGAACAGGGGGCCATTTGTATCCCGCGATTGCGCTGGCGCGAGAATTTCTTCGACAAGACCCGTCGACCGCTATTCGCTTTGTCGGCACGCAGCGCGGTATTGAGGTGAAGGTCCTGCCGCACGAAGGATTCGACTTGACCACGATCACCGCCCTGCCGGTCATGGGATTGGGAGTGGGGCAAGCGCTTGTGGCGCTTCTGTCCTTGCCGAAGGGCATTCGGCAGTCTTTGGGCATACTAAAGGGGTTTCGCGCGGACCTCGTCATGGGCATCGGGGGGTATACGACCCCTCCGGTTCTCTTGGCGGCGGCGTTGATGCGGGTTCCGCGCGTGATTCTGGAGCCGAATGCGTATCCGGGAAAGGCAAATACCATGCTGGGACCGTGGGTGGACCGAGTGTTCGTGGCGTTCGAAGCCGCAGCCCGGCACTTCAAGACCTCGAAGGTGCGGGTGGTCGGTGTTCCGGTACGGCGGGCATTTCTCGATTCCGGCAAACCTGATCAGGCGGCCGATCCCGGCCGAACCCTGCTGGTCTTTGGAGGAAGCCGAGGCGCCCATGCCATCAACCTCGCCATGACGGGGGCACTTCCCTTGCTTATGCAGGACCCGGCGATTCGCACGCGCTTGACGGTGATCCATCAGACCGGTGAAGCGGACTATGACCAGGTCGTCTCATCGTATCAGGCGGCAAG
>DATFCE010000144.1:0-2969 GCA_035253365.1 Nitrospiraceae bacterium | reverse complement strand
GTGACAGGCGCCGCCTGCCGGCGGCGCAAGCCATAGGCGGCCCGCAATCGAAACCACCTGATCTTGGGGTTGGCCAGTCCGAACTGCGTACAACCGCGGCTGAAAGCGCTCCGGCCGAACAAAATCGATCCGTGTCCTGTCGACATGTACGGTCTTGACCGCACCCAGCTTCCTTCAGGAATTGATGGTTTTTGCCGGGTCAGCCCGGAAAGGAGAGCGAGATGCTTTCGTCAAATCGTGAAGCGCTCTAGTCGCGCGCTCCCGAGCCGCGATGTTCGTTCCGAAAATCTGTTGCCGCCAAATCGTCCCTTGATGGAATCGCGATGATCACAAAGGCCGCGACGACGAGCGCAAAGGAGACGATCTGGATAATGCCGGGCATTCGCGCCCCTCATTTCAATTCCGGTTCTAACGAATAATGTCGCACGATGGCGAAAAGTCGGCAGCGGGCGTTCTGCTGTTTTCCACAACAGTTCGCCTGCATGAGATGATTAGGAGTTTCGATAAATTCTCCGCGTGAAGCCGAAGAGGGGTCGATCGCGATAGCCGCAATCGCGCCATCCCGCATTCCTAGATGCGTTTGAGAACATCGCCCCGATGGGCAGCGATATGATCGGTCTTGTCGCTTTTGATTTCGTACTGGGGACTGTCTTTCGAAGCGCGATGCGTGTGGCCCTTGTAGTCAAAATCTGCGGTATGGACGGCGATGATGATCCCCGACACTCGGCCCGCCTCGGAATTCCAGCTCACATGATCGCCAATCTTGAACCGCTCAGCCATGTCGTGCAGCCCTCGTTTTTTGCCGCAACACGTCTTTCAGAACCATCGGGTGCAATCGTCTCCTGCGACGCGATGTGAGAATGATCGGGATGGGTCGCGCTATCCAGAAATCGCAGTCCGGTATTGTCTGGCAGCACGATCCGATTGCTATTTCCCGCTGGAAGCAAGCACCACGGCGGCTTCGGAGGTCAGCATCTGGAAGGTAAAGGTCTCCTGCAAATAGAGATCGACCGTCGTGCCGGAATGGCTGAGATAGCCGATGGAGACGTCCTGACCGATATCCAGTTCTAAATCTCCGCCACGCGTCGTAACCAGGAAGCCGCCCTTGATTGCGGGCGCCCAGATCACGCCGCCATCCACCTCGCGCTCGATATGGCGAAACACCGGGTAGCCCTCGTCGCTGCCGCCGCTGGCAGCGGTATAAGCATCCGCACCGAGAACAAGAGCGTAGGGACCATTGCATCCGGCGAGTTTCAACGCGCTCACCGCCTGCGCCACCGCATCCGGATAGGCCTTCACGTTGGGCGGAAGCGTCAGAACAGCATTGCTGGTGCCTTCACGGATCCCCTGAATCTCGGCCGCAGCATAGCCGTCGAATACGGCACGGTCTTCCGCAAAGGCGATTTTACGCGCAGCTTCCTTGAGCGGCGACCAGTCCGAATCCGCCGCGCCGCGGTCCACGTCATCGATCGCCTCGCGCGCGAGCTGGAAGGGAACGCGCAACTCGACGAGAGCCTTGACCTCACGTTGTCGCGTCTCCACGCCATCCCCTGGACTTGCGATCTTCTTGAGATGGCCGGTACCCACAGCCGAGACGTCGAAACCCTTCGGGCCGATGACATCCACGACCCGCCTGGCGGACAGATAGCGCTTGAGCGTCCGGGAAGCTTCTTCTTCGATCTGCGCCCAGGCAGCCTCGGAAATGGGAGCCAGCTCTCGATGGAGATTGTTCATGTCGCGCCTTCCGCTTTCGTCTTCAGGGATCCGATACCGAGTGAACCGTCGGAGCGTGCATTCGTCCGGGGCGCCTCGGCTTCCTTCACCTCCGCGCCAGTCGCGAGCCGCGCCTCCGGAGTGATGTCATCCAGGAATGTCGCCGTTGGCACGAAGAACAATCCACCGGTCACGGCGCGGCTGAAATCCAGCAGATGGTCGTAGGTGCCCGGCGGGTTGCCGACGAACATGTTCTCCAGCATCTTCTCGATGCGCTGCGGAGACCGGGCGTAGCCGATGAAATAGGTCCCGAACTCACCCTTGCCTATCTCTCCGAACGGCATGTTGTCGCGCACGATCTGAAGCTGTTCACCATTCTCCTCGATCGAGGTCAGAACGTTGTGCGCGTACGGCTTCTTTACGGAATCGGGCTGTTCGATGTCGGACAGCTTGTGCCGGCCGATGATGTTCTCCTGCTCTTCGACCGGCACCTTGTTCCATCGCTCCAGATCGTGCAGATATTTTTGCACGATCACATAGCTGCCGCCGGAAAAAGCAGAATCTTCATCGCCGACGAGGGTAGCCGCTTCGGCCGCCGGACCTGCCGGATTCTCCGTACCGTCGACAAAGCCGATCAGGTCACGGTCATCGAAATATTTGAAGCCATGCACCTCGTCCACGGTCGTAACAGCCCCCGCAAGCCGTGACATGACGTGCGTTGCGAGTTCGAAACACAGATCCATGCTGGCCGCGCGGATGTGAAAGAGAATGTCGCCCGGCGTCGAAACGGCGGTGTGCACGCCATGAATTTCGCGAAATGGATGCAGGTCTTTCGGCCGCGGTGCTCCGAACAGACGGTCCCAGGCTTCAGAACCGAATCCCATGACACAGGACAGTTGCCCATCGAGATTGCGGAAGCCCACGCCGCGCAACAGACTGGAGAGATCGGCGCACACGCCGCGAACTGTCTCCTCGGAGGCCGATCCGGGATTGATCGTCGCGACCAGAAAAACGGCTGCACGCGTGAGCCGGGTGGCGACCGACTGGGATACCGGAGGCGGCAAACTTGAAACCATGTCCGACGAATATTCCTTAAGCGTTGCCGGTAGCCCTGCTGTTATTGCGCGAGGCTGCACCCGACCAGCCTTAAACGCAATCCATGCGCATCAGATCAGCTTGCGGCAGGTCAACCCAAATTTCAATCGGCAGCAAACGACAGGGACGCCTCCACGCCGGCTATCCAATCTGCGAAAAAG
>DATFCE010000143.1:0-5670 GCA_035253365.1 Nitrospiraceae bacterium | reverse complement strand
TCCTGCGAAAAGCCGCAGCCCGAACCGTCCCAGAACTATGGGAGGCAATCCGCGAGGCGCTGCCCCGTTTCACTCCCGATGAATGCGCGAACTACTTCACTGCCACAGGGTATGAGCCAGAATGATCGGATTCTGCTCTAGGACAGGCATCTTCCGACAAGCAGGTCCAGAAAGCTCGCATCAATGAAGTATCTCAATTAGCTCGTGCTCTCGCATACCTGATCAACACGCTCGATGAACACAATGACATGACGGAGGAGCAGTTTGCCGTCTGGTATCGCTCCAACGGCCGGATCAGCGGCCTCGCCAAACTTTATCGGTCGGGCCAACCATCGACGACGAGTGAAAGCGCCGATGACACGAGCGCAAATTTCGCGGATCAACTCACGGCAATCTTCAGCAATCCGGCGGCCCAGACGGTTGAAGGTCTGGAGGGCTTAATGACTGGCCCGCTTGGCCTGGTGGCGATGCAGTGGGACGGAGAGAAGGTGGTGGCAGTTCCATTACAGGCCTCTGCTGCCACATTGGCTGATCTTGCGGGTCTTGCGCCTAACCCGCTCATCAACGCCCCTGCGGATTTGCTATTCCACCGCGAATTGGTTCTTATCGGGCAACATTTTGCCCCTGACGAGATGAGCAACATTCCGCGCGAGGAAGTGCCTCTGGGGGATGACGCGCTTTATGCAACGCCGATCGATTTCGGCCCAGGGACAATCATTGGATTCAGCGGAACCTTTGTCGCTCCGGCCGGTCCACACAGCCCAACCGACGTGTGGGCGGTTGCGATCCTTGCAAGGACAGGTGGGGTGGCCGATCTGCCATCAGAAATCAGGACCGTCGTTTCGTTTCAAATTCGGGGACGTGCGGCCCGGATCAACATGCTCGGCGGCACAGCCCCCGTGAATTCGGACTTCCTGCCGCAGGCCGCATATGATGAGATCTTTGACCCCGTCACACCACAGCCATTCACCCTCGAATTTTTAATTGATCGAACCACAGGAATGGCTCACGGCAAATTGAAGTTGCGTCACACCACAGTTTCGAAGGATATCCTGTTGCAGGACTTCAGGGCAGATTCCGGGCCAACAATTAGCGCCGTCGGCGCAGGAATCGCGATCGCCAATGCGCCAGGTCAGACAGCATCTGTTCGCGTCCTCGATTTCAAAATATTCGGAGACCGAAGTTCGCTGGCTCGTTCTACTATTGACCCATGCCCTGCTTCGTTCGGTTGCAGGATGGTTCCGAGCAGTCAGACCCCGTAATCTGATTTATGCTTGGGAGCGTACCAGCGAGCGGCAAGTTAGGCGACCATTGAAAAATGTTCTGTGAGGTTTGCAATCTATTCAACGGCCGAACTTTCCCACGCTATCCCATAGGGCAAACCTCGCCAAAACAGTGATCATGGCGGGTGAATTATTTTTGGTTATTTTTCTGGCCGTTAAGGCCAATCTTCGGTCGCTCTCACGAACGACGACGTTACGGCTCGCCTTGTCCGAAACGAACAAGGAGATGCCCATGTCGATCCTCAAGTCCCTCAAGCTTACCGCCGCCAGCCCGGTCAATCCCCGCTCCTCGCAGCATGGTTTCCGCACAAAGTTGCTGCGTTATCTGGAAGAACAAAAGGCGCTGGCCGAAGCCGAGATCGCCGGTACGATTTTCAGCGCGACCAAGAAGGTCACGCGCACCAACATGGAGGGCGAGAAAATCCGGGTCGATGCCCCGCGCACCGTTCGCAAGGGCTGGTTCACCGATGCCAGCGGTAAGCTGTTCTTCCAGTTGCGGTACGGCTCCAAGCCCCTCGAATTTGCGAAGGGCATGAATGCGGTCGCCGTCGAGAACCTGGCGGAAATGCCCGGCATCATCGCGTCGATCATCGAAGCAATGAACGCGGGCGAACTCGACCCGCAACTGACGACCGCCATTGCGGAGCGCAAGGCCAACTTCAAGCCCAAGGCCAAGAAGGCAGGCGCGTGACCGACGAAGCCGCGAGGCGGGCAACCTTCGCCCGCCTCAATGGCCATTTCCGGTCGCTAATAACTATCCTGCTGGTGGAGGAATATTGATGCGGCGTCATAATGCCCGCGACATCACCGAACAGCATTACCGGACGCTACGTCTGCTGCTCCAACTCAACCTGGCTGAAGCGCATATTGTGGTGAGAAGCCAGCGCCCCTGGCCGCCTTCCATCTCATTTTCGCCCTGGCAGCCCAGTAGCGAAATTGCTGGCGATGCGATCAATTAGCGGTCGAAAACCCGCTTTGCCTGCCATGGCGTCTAATGCTCCCAGAAGCAGTTTAATAGCTCGGCGTGACTGGCCCTTGCTGCCTCCCCCCACCCTTAGACGCACACGACCAAGAAGCGGACCCTTGTCTAGCTAACTGCCTGATCCCCGAGCCGGTCGCGGGTATTTTAGGCAACCGACGTTATCAGCAAAGAGTTGTTGAGCGTTCCCCGGCAATGGATCAGGACGAAGGTGTTATAGGGCGTTTTAAAGCCCTCTCCTATAAATTCGTGGCGATCGCCGTTTTGATCGGTGAGTTCAAAGCTCTGCGGGCTCGACATTCTCCTGTTACCGATCGGGATACACCGCATGAGTGGATGGCCGGGAACAATCTCGTCGGGCAGTTGCAGGCCGCCAAACCGAGTATGGTAATCGACCGAAAACTCCATGCGACGGAGCGGAGCTTTCATGCCGTGGACGTTACAGGGTTGGGTGGGATCAAAAACGATGACCCCACATGAGCGCGTATTGCGACGCACATATTCGCGGATGCTCGCATAAACCGACGCACCGTACCGCTTGCCGTGCTTCATCGGCACCTTGATACCGAACTCGAAGTCAGCCGTTTCATTCGCGAACCCGTCGTTTTGGAAGAGGACGATCGAGGCAAAGGTGTTCGCCTCGCGCTCAAACAAATCGGCTGTCTCTGGCCGCAAGTGCATCGTGCAATCTTGGATGAACTTATAGATACCGCGCTGGTGCGGGATTTCCTTGTGACCCGCCTCGTGAAACGTCAGGAAGGTCTGCTTCTCCTGACTAAGCGTCGGATCGATGTGAACGACGTCCGCTTCGACATCGAATATGCCACGCACTTTATCCATTGCCATGCGGACGAGCTGGCCGACCTTATCACCCGCCCTTCTGATATAGTGCTCCAGTGCGCCGTGATCGAATATGCTGATCGGCGCGACCTTGAGCTGCGCCGCCTCCATCACGTCGGAAACGGGGGTCGGATAGTGCCCCCACGCTTCCCCTTTGTTCAGTAGATTGAGGGCGGCTGCATGCACAGTCTGGTATTGATGTGAGTCTAACGAGCTGTCATCCGCCTTCACTTCCTTACCCCTTTAAACCGCGCCTGAATTTAAGGTATTCCAGCAACTCGCGCTCTTCGTCCTCGCTCAGATTGAGTTCTGCGAACGTCGCGGCCCGCCCATGGGTGACATCGCCCTTGTCCCGGTTAGCAGTGATAAATCCAGCCATTTCCATCAGCTGTTCATAGCTTATGCGATATACGGTAGCTAGAGCATGAAGTATATTTGGCGATGGCTGCTGTATCTTTCCGCTCTCAATCTGACTAAGGTAAGCGTTAGAAATGACGTTGTTAGTCAATCCCTCAACCTGTCGCAAGGAATAGCCTCGATCGCTGCGAATTGCTGCGAGATGCGCACCTAAAGCGGCCCCTGCTCTTGGCAGCACCGAATTTTCGTCTGTCATGGTTCGGCTCCTATCCCCCGGCCCGTTCGCCGGATGATCGCATGTTTTGCTTGAAATATCAAGCGCGCCGCATGAGTGCTATGTTTAACAAGCGCGCATACAATATGCTTGACATTATTAGCGCGCTATACGATCCTACAGTTGCAGTTGGATGTCGACCATGGCGCGGCTGCCTGAAATGAAAGGCGCAAAGCAAATGACTGAAAATGAAAGGCGGGCGAAAATCCGCATCCACATTGATCGCGATTCCTACGAGTCGCCCAATCCGACGGAGGGCCGCGCGCTCTACAAGCTGGCCGACATCGGTCAGAACCGCGACCTCTATCGCGTTGGGGACGGCAACCACGAAGACGTCGAGATTCCGCGTGATGACACCGTGATCGAGCTGGTCCAAGGCGAGCACTTCTACAGCCAGAAGGAGATTAAGATCGTCGTCAACGGCGAGGAGAAGGAGACGAGCGAAACCCGCCTGTCTTTCGACGAGGTTGTGGCGATCGCCTTCCCCGTCCCGCCGACCGGCGATAACATTATGTTCACGATCACCTATCGGAAGGGGCCGAACGCCAGTCCGAAGGGAACGCTCACCGAGGGCAACTCGGTCAAAGTGAAGAAAGGGATGATTTTCGATGTCACAGCGACCGATCGATCGTAGTCCCGATCTCAAGCGGCTGCGCGACGAGGGTTATAACATCCTCGTTCGTGACGCCTACCTGCTCATGCGCGACGTGCCGTATGTGAATGCGGCTCGCGAGATTAAGCGCGGCGTGATCGTCGCTGCGCTTAATCTCACAAACGATGTTGCGGGCACGCCGCCCAATCACACTGCTTTGTTCGCAGGCGAGTATCCCTGCCATGAGTCTGGCGCGTCCATCGAGCGTATCCGGCATACGGACTCTGCCATCGTCGTCGGCGACGTGGCGACGAGCTACAGCTTCTCGGCGAAGCTTAAGCCCCACGACAATGATCCTGACTACTACGTCAAGATGACGCGCTACGCCCAGATTCTCTCTGCGCCAGCGATGGTCATCGATCCTGACGTCTCGGCGCGGACCTATCCTGTCTATCGGAACGACGAGGAGAAAGATGATTCCGTGTTTTTCTATGCGGACACAGCGTCGAGCCGCGCAAATATCGTCGCCGTCATCAGCAAGCTCAAGCTGGATCGCGTCGATGTTCTCGGCGCGGGCGGCACGGGAAGCTACATCATCGATCTGATCGCGAAGACACCTGTCCGTGAACTGCATATATGGGATGGTGACGTGTTCGATCAGCACAATGCGTTCCGCGCGCCTGGCGCAGCGTCCGGTGAGGAACTGGAAGAGCGACTGACAAAGGTCGACTACTACGCTCGCACCTATGGTAAGATGCGGCGGGGCATCGTCCCCCATTCCGAGTATGTGACCGCGGACAATGCCGTCGACTTGCAAGGATCGCAGTTCGTGTTCGTGTGCATCGAAGGCCCATCGAAACGCCCCGTCATTGAACGCCTCGAAGCTCTCGGCATTCCCTTTGTCGATGTCGGCATGGGCCTCTACGAGGCAGGCGGTAGCTTGGGCGGCATCCTTCGGGTAACAACCAGCACACCGACGAAGCGCGAGCATGTTCGAGAGAAAGGCCGTATCACCTTCGTCAGCGCCGACGAGGTGAACGAGTACGACAAGAACATCCAGATCGCCGATCTGAACGCCTTCAATGCAGCGCTCGCGGTCATTAAGTGGAAAAAGTGAGGTGGCCTCGCCTTCTTGGACAGGTTGGCGGCTAAGTTAAGCTCATCCTGGTTGTCGTTCATGCCGCCATTTGGGTGATCAAATCCTGGGGGGCATGCCCCCCAGGATTTGAAGCGCCGATTTGCCCATATGCCTCGGCTGGGGTTTTGCCCGCAAGGCGTGAATGAGGACGATGGTTGTCATAATAGGCGAACCATCGGCCAAGGCCGGCACGCAGTTCAGATCCGG
>DATFCE010000142.1:0-3641 GCA_035253365.1 Nitrospiraceae bacterium | reverse complement strand
GACAGTCCTCTTATCAGTGGTCCTACGTGCTGATTGTTGCAGGCCTCGCGATCGGGGTATACACCATGACCGCCGTCGCTTACCGACCGAAACGGTTTCTTGCCGCCCTGCGATCTCTACGGCCCTGGCCGGCCTTGCATCGCCACGCGCCCATTGCCATGCGTGTGGTCATGTTCAATCTTCTCTTTCTTTGCGCGGGCGTGCTTGGCCTGGAATTGCTCTTCGGTAACTGGCTGAACCCGAACCGCGTGCACCAACTCAATATCCCGACCAATGTCGAATTGGTGTTCGATGTCACGGATCTCTATCCGTCGCAGACTCGGGTCACCTATCGGCGTGATACCTACGGACTTCGAGGCGTCTACCCGGAGCCGTCACGGATCGACGTGCTAACCATCGGAGGTAGTACGACCGATCAACGAGCGATCACCGAAGGGAACACGTGGCAAGATGTCTTGAGGCGGGGATTTCTGGATCATGGGAAAGATGTCAGCATTGTGAATGCCGGTGTGGATGGCCAGTCCACCATCGGGCATATTAAAAACTTTGAGTGGTGGTTTCCCAACATACCCGGGTTGAGGACGAAATATATTCTCTTCTACGTGGGAGCGAACGACTTTTATGTGAACGACGCCAGCAGCTTCGATCGCCTCCATGAATTCCCCTCGTCGTTTCCGGATCGTTTAAAAAACGCCATCGAAGACCGCAGTATTTTCTATTATCTGTGGAGGACTGCCAAAGGCGTCTACGACGCCAACGTGACGTTTCGCGTCGCTCATCGCCGAGAAGAGTGGAAGCAATGGACATACGTAGACCGGCCCAACCTGAGCGACCACGACGCCGTCTTGTACCATCGACTCCCGGCCTATGAAAGACGATTGAACATGCTTCACACGAAAGTCCGAGAGTTGGGCGCCATCCCCGTTTTCGTCACACAGGTATTTCGTACGTATAAAGGTCAGGACGGCCGCATTATCGGCGCCGATAATTTTATGGTGTACGACGGAAAGGCCATCAACGGGGTGGACCTGTACATGATGATGAACCTTTTCAACCGGAAAACCATGGAAGTGTGCCGCCAGCGCGGAGGCATTTGCCTCGATTTAGCGGCCGAGCTGGCATTTGACGACGAGGATTTTTACGACACCGCGCACAATACCCCCCAGGGGGCGAAGAAAATCGGACATTATCTTTACACAAAGCTCAGGGACATTCTGTGAAAGGTGATCGAGAGGGTCTTTAAAGACCCTCCCTGTTGTCGGCAATAGGGAGTGGGGCATGAATAAAATCGCAATCGGCGGGACGGAGCCTGTGCAAAGCGCCTCACCACGCGCGGCCCAGGCGGTGTATCTTCGCGATCTCCTCCGGGAGCTGGTCGGGCGCGACATGAAATTGCGCTACAAGCGGTCCGTACTGGGTATCGTGTGGTCCCTTCTGAACCCGCTCGCTCAATTTTCGGTGCTCTATTTCGTGTTTCATGTGCTCTTGCCATTGAACATCCCGCACTACGCCTCCTTTCTCTTCACCGGCATGCTGACGTGGAATTGGTTTCAATCGTCGCTGCTCTTTGCAACCGGCGCCATTGTCGAGAATCGAGAGCTCGTCAAACGGCCCGGGTTTCCGGCGGCAATCCTTCCTACCGTCACGGTGACCAGTCATCTGGTGCATTTCCTCCTCGCCATACCGATTTTGCTGCTCTGTGTCGTGCTGGATGTCGGACGTCCGACGCCGGCCATCGCGGCGCTTCCGCTCGTGATCGCGATTCAGTTTACGTTGATCCTGGGCCTCGCGTACGTCGTGGCTGCCTTGTATGTAACGTTCCGCGACACGCAGTATTTGCTTGGCGTGCTCTTGCAGCTACTCTTTTTCTTGACGCCGGTGTTTTATGATTTGGCGACCGTCCCCGAGCGATATCGAGGTCTGCTGACCCTCAACCCCATGGTTCATTTGATCGAGGCGTATCGCGCCATCTTGATTCATGGAACATGGCCGGATCGCGGCGCATTGATGATTCTGATCGGAGGGACCGGTTTGCTCCTTGCCGCGGGGTATTTGATTTTCGAGCGGGCCAGCTCACGTTTTGTCGAGGAACTGTAAATGCGACACACAATTGTGATCGAACACGTGGGCAAACAGTTTCGGCGGTATCACCATGATCGCCCGTGGACATGGCAGGAAATGTTTCAGCGCGGCATGCGCCGCGTCAAGCCCGCCGAACAGTTCTGGGCGCTACGAGATGTGAGCTTGACCGTCGCGGCGGGCCGGATGGTCGGGGTCGTCGGCGGAAATGGAGCGGGCAAATCAACCCTGCTTCGATTACTGGGTGGCGTGGGTCGACCCACTGAAGGACGTATTCAAGTCGATGGCCGCATCGATGCGCTGCTCGACCTCGGAGCCGGCTTTCATCCGGATTTGACGGGTCGGGAGAACGTGTTCATCAGCGGGGTGATCAACGGATTGACCCGGCGAGAAGTCGCGCGGCAGTTCGATTCGATCGTGGCCTTTTCCGAACTGGACGAATTTATCGATTTCCCGCTGCGGACCTACAGCACCGGCATGCAGATGCGTTTGGCGTTTGCGGTGGCGACCCATACGCATCCGAGTATTTTGTTGATCGATGAAGTGCTCGCGGTGGGCGATCTCGCCTTCCAACGTAAGTGCCTCGAGCGGATTGAGCAGTTCAAGGCCGAAGGGTGCACGATTATTCTCGTTTCGCACGACACGGGGCTCGTGAGCGAGCTCTGCGATGAGGCGGTGTGGCTTCAGGGAGGGAGACTCATCGATTACGGATGCGCCAAACCGGTGGTCGATCGGTACATCAAACAGGCCGCGTCGCACGACAACGACTCGAATCTCGTTTCCACTCAGCCTAGTCTTTTTGGCGTGTAGACACTCACGCCAGGAACAATCGCAACGCGGACGCGGAAATTCGAATGCCTCGCAACATGATCATGGATCTTTCATCTCCAGCAGACCTTGCTCAGACCGTCCATAATCGGCGAGTCTTTGACTGGCGGGACGGGCTGGTATTCGCCCCCTTGAGTGCCGCCGGCTTACTGGCGATCGCCTATTTTCTGTCCGATTGGATGAGATTACCGGCGTGGCATTCGTACCCGGCCATGATGGTGCTCCTGACGATTCTCATTGCCGTCGTTTTGTTCAACAATCAAGGCCGATGGTTTCTTCTGCCCATGATGAAGCGTCCGGAGCCCATGCCGATCCGCTCCGCGTGGAGGGTCGGTGTGGTGACGACCTTCGTCGGAGGCGCCGAGTCGCTCGACATGCTGGAAGAAACAGTCGCCGCCTTGCGAGCCATGGAGTATCCGCATGAGACCTGGGTGCTGGACGAAAGCGACGATCCCGATGTCACCGCGCTCTGCCGGCGTCTGGGCGCGCAGCACTTCAGCCGAAAGTCTCTGCGGCACTATCACGCGGAGCGAGGGGTTTTTCAGTCCCACAGCAAACATGGAAATTATAATGCCTGGCTGTATGACATCGGGTTCGAGCGGTATGACATCATCTCGGCGTTCGATCCCGATCACATTCCTGCCCGGACGTTTTTGACGGAGGTCCTGGGATATTTTCATGACCCCAGGATCGGATATGTGCAAGCCGCTCAAGCCTACTACAATCAACAGGCC
>DATFCE010000141.1:0-7757 GCA_035253365.1 Nitrospiraceae bacterium | reverse complement strand
CCATTTGGCCGTGCGCCATCACAATCCGCGCTTCCGGCACCAATTGCTGCAGCCAGGTCGCCGTCCGCTCCATCGTCTGCACGCGATTATGAACGAAATAGACCTGCCCTCCGCGCCCTAATTCCCGGACAATAGCCTCCCGGATCGTCTCTTCGTTGAAGCGCAGAATGTGGCTGCGGATCGCCATGCGGCCCGCCGGCGGGGTTTCGATCACCGAGAGGTCACGGACCCCCGACATGGCCATTTGCAAGGTCCGCGGGATGGGCGTGGCGGTCAAAGTCAGCACGTCCACTTGCGTGCGAAGTTGTTTGAGGCGTTCTTTATGACGGACGCCGAACCATTGCTCTTCATCAATAATGACCAAGCCCAGATTCCGAAATTGGATGTCTTTTTGCAACAGGCGGTGGGTTCCGATGACGACATCCACCGTGCCTTCCGCGATCTCTTTCAACACCGCCTTGGTTTCTTTGGGCGTTTGGAAGCGCGACAGCATGGCGATCCGGGCAGGGAAGGGGCCGAACCGCTGAGAGAAATTCTCATAGTGCTGTTGCGCGAGGAGCGTCGTGGGCACGAGCACGGCGACCTGACGGTTATGCTCGACGGCCTTGAACGCGGCCCGCATGGCGACCTCCGTCTTGCCGTATCCCACATCACCGCAGACCAAGCGGTCCATGGGTTTCGGCGATTCCAAGTCGCGCTTGATATCCTCGATCGCGCGGAGCTGATCGGGGGTCTCTTCATATTCGAAGGCCGCTTCAAAGGCGTGAGTCAGGGTGCTGTCCCCGCCGTATTCCCCGCGGTGAACGACTTCACGATTCGCATAGAGCTCGACGAGCTCCTGCGCCATCTCTTCGATGCCTTTTTTGACACGAGCCGTCGTGCGGCCCCAACTGCTGCCGCCCAGCTTGTCCATCTTAGGCGCGTGGCCTTCCCCGCCCTTGTATCGCTGGACCTGATTCAGCCGATCGAGCGGGACGTACAGGGTGTCGCCGCCCGCGAACCGGAGAATGAGATAATCGCTTTCGAAGCCTTGCACCGATAGGCGCCGGAGGCCCTCATACCGTCCGATGCCGTGCTGCACGTGGACGACGTAGTCGCCGGTGTTGAGATCCTCCAGCGACGAGAGAAACGTGGCTGTTTTGCTCTTCCCGGGCGGCCGGTGCCGCATTCCCTTCGCGAACAATTCCTCTTCGGTGATGACCGCAAACCGGCCCTCTCCGGACACGAATCCGGCCGACAGATCGCCCTGGACGAGCGCGAACGGTGGTTTTTGCGACGCCGTGGTCCAGTCCTGAGGCTTCCAGCGGACAGCCGGAAGATCGTGTTCGGCGAACAACGCCAATAATCGATCTACCTGACCGCGGGATCGGGCCACCATGATCACCGGTCCGGCGTTACGAAGGAGATCGAGCTTGGCCAAGGTTTCAGTAAACGGCATGCCGCGCTGCGCCAACCCCACGCTTTGCGGTGACTGGGCCGGAAAAGACGTGACGGGCTGCCACGACGCATCCGGCGGAGCCAGGGGATCCGTGGCCAGCCAAGGCGAAAGCGCCATGCGAGTCAGCGCGGCCTCCCACGTCAGATAGAGCCGCTCCGGCGAGGGGTAGGGACCGCCTTGAGACTCGTCGCCAATTCTCAAGTACGCCTCGTCGGCTTCATCGAGAAACTCAGCCGCTTTTTTCGCGAGCGCGAGCGGTTGATCGAGCGTCACCACCGGCGGCCCTTGGAAGTAATCCAGCAGGGTCTCCATGATCTCGTAGACATCCGGCGCGCGCCACTCCGCATCGGCAGCCAGTGGTGCGCCGCTTTCCCGGCTGCCGGCGGTATGAATCAACTCGCGGGCCGGCAACAGCCATCCGTGCGGCAGTTTGGTGGTGGATTTCTGCGTGGCGGTGTCGAACACGCGCACGGATTCCACCGTGTCGCCGAGGAATTCCACCCGCAACGGGTCGTCATAGGCCGTCGAAAAAATATCCACGATGCCCCCCCGGATACTGAACTCGCCGGGGATCTCAACGACAGAGCTCTGCCGGTAGCCAAGGCGCAAGAGGCGGGAGATCAGCGCCTCCCGTTCGATCGACTCGCCCGTCCGCAATTTCACGATGGCGTCGGAAAAGACGGACTTCGGAAGCAATCGCTGCAGCAGCGCGGGCACCGATGTGACCAGCAACGTCCGGCCGCCTTCGGTTAAGCGGTGCAGCGCGCGCATGCGCTGGCCGATGAGATCGGCGGAGGGTGCGGTGGGTTCATAGGGCAGTGTTTCCCATTCGGGAAAGCGAGTGAGCGCTTCCTGCGGCAGACCCAAGAGGCTATGAAAGAAATGCAGGTCCTCGCAGAGACGATCGGCCGACTCTTCCGATGCGGTGACGATGAGCCACGAGCGCCGTTCCGCGCGACCGAGCAGGGTGAGGGCGAAGGCGGCCGTCGCGCTCTGCGCGCCGGTCAAACATGGCCGACCCTGAACGACACGGAGCGTGTCGGCCACGGGCCGCAAGACCTCATCCCAATAGTGCGTTGGATTGATGGTAGCCATGGGAGGAATTTTCGTTACACGTTATCGTGAATCGGTATTCGTTACACATTCGAATGAGGAACGCTTCTGATTCCGTTGAACGATTAACGATTTTTGATGCCTTGAATTCGCTCCACCAGCGTAGTCGTCGAGACGCCGGGCACCAGTGGAATCGTCTTCACGATGCCGCCGCGCGCTTCGACGATGTCGCGGCCGATGATCCGGTCCGGCGTCCAATCGCCGCCTTTGACCAGCACATCGGGTTGCAGCTCGGCGATGAGGTGCCCTGGGTCCGGTTCGTCGAACAGCACGACGTAATCCACACAGCCCAGCGCGGCCACGACCTCGGCGCGCTGGGATTCCGGCACGATCGGACGGCCGGGGCCTTTGTGAAGGCTTTGGACCGACGCGTCAGTATTGATGCCGACGACCAGCACATCGCCCAGATCTCGCGCCGCCTGGAGGTATCTGGTATGGCCAATATGCATGAGATCGAAACATCCATTAGTGAACACAATGCGCCGGCGTTCGCGGCGAAGTGGGGAGAGTGTTTCGATCAGCGCAGGTTGGGTCAGGACCTTGGTCTGCATCCGCTCATCTTACCCTTACGCTCCGGCAAAACCCAGCGTCCTCACGTCGGCCTCGCGATGCTTCCATCTTGTCCCCGCGAACAGGTTTCACTACACTGAGGGTGAGGAGGATGGCACGATGGCGGATTTCGGCGATGAAAAAGGCTCCAAAGCCTATAGTCTCTACACGTCTATTCGTCGGTATTTTGAGCCGCTGCGAGAGCATTGGGAAAAGCTGACACCTGAAGAGCAGGCCGTGGTGATTCAAGAAGTCGAAGCCTTTCTGAATTCCGTTCGGCCATCTCAGAGTTGAGCGCGCATGGACACACCCCATACGACCCGGCTCGTCGAGCTGGCGCTCAGTCATCGCTACACGCAAGCGCATGGGTGGGTCGTCAACGCCGTGACCGGCTGGTTGTCGGCTTATTACATGGAAGATCCTCGCTTCCGGGTCAGCCGGCGGTGCGAAGACTTGGAGACGGGTGTGCATCTGTGGGTCTGCGAGTTCGAGGAAGGCTTCTCCATGCCGCGCCTGCTCAAGCGACTGCAGGCGGATATTCCTTCCTATGTGGTTCACGAAAGCCATGCACAGTCCGATGGGTCCTTACGATACGTCATTGATTTGGCTGAAATCAGTTAGCCGGCTCAATCCATTTAGTGAAACTTCTGTATTGTACTCTCATGGTCTGAATGGTGTGGCGCTTGCTGTGCGCACCATCTGGATGACCGAGCACTTGTTGGGCTGTACTAAGTTCGCTACACTGATTCCAGACGAACAGAGGAAATATTGATGAAGCTGGAACTATACAAGGATGCAGTGCTGACAAGCGACCTGCTACAGCATCGGCTCCAACGTGGCGATATCGTAAAGCTAGTGGATCGCCATGTCGGCCATGATGGAAGCGAAGGGTACTCTATCGAGGTGTTCAACGCCGTTGGTGACACCATTGCCGTCACCGATGTCGCCGCCACCCCTTCGCGAAGATGAGATCCTCTGTGCCCGGTTACTCTGTCAGTAAGCGTCTTTTATCTGCCGAGTTGCAAACCACCATGCTATGATCGTTTCCCCAATTAGTTCGACGTTATCCAATCAATCTTGGAAATCACATGGCGACGCTTGCGCAACAAATAGCCGAAAAGTTTCTGACAAGGCTCTCGGAATCCAAGAACGTCGATGCCGAGAGAATCGAGCAGATCCGAGGCTTACTTGCAGATAGTAAGAAGCTGAAGCCTGATGACCTGGTAAAGATCTTCTCGCTTCCTGCCGGCGGTGATCTCAAGTGATCAAGCTCGAATCTATCCATATCGAAGAAGTGAGAGGCATTCGTAAGCTCGATCTCGATTGCAGAAAGGAGAAGTTCGCGATTTCAGGTCCGAATGGGTCGGGCAAGAGTGGCGTCATCGATGTGATTGAATTTGGACTCACAGGGAATATCGGACGACTCACAGGAAGCGGAACCAAAGGTCTCTCAGTTTCGGAACATGGTCCACACGTGGATAAGACGAAGTTCCCTGATGCGGCGTTCGTCGAGTTACGGGTGTTTCTTACTATGATCGGGAAATCGGCGACTATCACCCGGAAGGTCACGTCACCGAAGAAGCCCAAGATCGAGCCAGCCGATGATGACGTGAAGGCTGCTTTCGCGGAAATCGCGGACCATCCGGAAATAGCGCTTTCACGCCGCGACATTCTCCGCTTTATCCTTGTCGAGCCGACCAAGCGCTCGGAAGAGATTCAAGCAATTCTCAAGCTCGATGAAATTGGGCAGACCCGAAACGCGTTGAACACGGCCCAGAACAAGCTTCAGACTGAGCACCGAACCGCTATTGCTCAAGTACAGTCCCACCGCGATGCCCTACAGCGGCACCTTCAAATCCCGACGCTAAAGGTTGAGGATTTACTGGAGGCCGTCAACAAGCGGCGGAAAGTGCTCAATCTGCTGGAAGTCCCTGAGTTGACTGAGGATACTAAGCTCAACGCTGGGCTTTTAGATACCGCCAACACGCCTGAGTTCAACAAGGAATCAACCCTTAGAGATCTAAAGGCACTGTCCGATGCAGCGAAGGAATTTCCGGATCTTGCAAAAACAGAAGCGGCTGAAATCGTTGCCGATTTCGCAACACTGGAGGCTGATCCCGAGCTACTGCCGCCTTGCAGCGCCGCTTGTTTATCGAAAAGGGGTTGGATCTCATCGAGGGGCCCGAGTGTCCTCTCTGCGACACGCCTGGGAGGATGAGAAATACCTCCGCGAACATCTGCAAGCGAAGTTGACAAAGTCCGAGACAGCCCGAAAGCTTCAGGAGTCCCTGCTCAAGAACGGTACGGCGATCGCCAGAGAAATCATACGATTGGTAGGCCTCGTGATGCCGATCCATAGGATCGCAGAAATGCATGGAGAGGGCGGGGTCTCACAGATTTGATTGAGTGGAAGACCGATTTAGAAGTCCTGAAGGACAAACTCACGACCGTGGAAGGGCTCACAGGTCTCAAGAACCGTCTAACAGGCGACTGGCTGGAATTCCCAAAGGCAGTCTCCAAGGATTTAAAGATTCTCACTGAGAAGGTAGCGGGCAAGCCTGACCAGACCTCGATCCTCGATGCCCAGACGTTCCTGACAACTGCACAGCTTCGTCTTGGCGACTACCGGGAGGCCATGAGAAAAGGCCGTAGAAGTCGCATGGACTTCCGCAAAAGCGGCCTACAATACGTACTGCAGCGTTTTGGAGGATGAGTTAAATACGCTCTATAACGAGGTGCAGGAAGACTTCTGCAAATTCTATCGAGCGATCAACGAAGAGGACGAGGTCAAGTTCACCGCGAAGCTGACTCCAACCGAAGGCAGGCTCGATTTTGATGTCAACTTCTATGAACGCGGCCTGTTCCCGCCAGGTGCGTACCACAGTGAGGGCCATCAGGATGGTATGGGCGTCTGTCTTTATCTCGCGCTCATGAAGCGCCTCTTTGGGGACCGATTCACATTTGCGCTTTTAGACGACGTGGTGATGTCTGTAGACTCGGGACACCGCTATCAATTCTGCAAGCTATTGAAAACGTATTTCTCCGAGACGCAATTCATCATCACCACGCATGACCGTTTGTGGGCCGAGCAGATGAAATCGGCCGGTCTTGTCACTGCTAAAACATCCATCGCTTTTTATTCCTGGACCATCGACACTGGCCCGCTGGTCGAGTCAAACAAGGAGATCTGGGACGAGATCGCCAGTGCGCTGTCGAAGGGGAAGGTCGAGGTCGCAGCCGCAGCACTTCGTCACCATCTTGAGTACGTCTCCCGACATCTTGCGGACCAAATCGGCGCGGCGCCCCAGTTCCGAGCAGACGGTAACTACGAGCTTGGAGAACTCCTCCCGAGCGTTTTGACGCGTCTGAAATCTCTGTATGGCAAGGCGGCTGATGCAGCACAGTCATGGGGAAACGACTCTGATAAAGAAGCTGCCGGGAAGCGGAAGGCTGCGCTGTCTACCTCTGCCCACACATCAAACGTCGAGAGATGGGCAATCAACAAGGCTGTCCACTACAACGAATGGAAAAACTTCGGGAGGAAGGATTTCGAGCCAGTTGTCACAGCATTCAAGCAGCTTCTCAAATGCTTCCGTTGCGGAACTTGTGAATCCTGGGTGTATGTTACGCGTGTAACTCCTGAATCTTTGCGATGTGCCTGCAATGCAATCAGTTCAATCTGAAGCCAAAGCCGAAGTAGAAACGGTGCGATGCTACACTCCCGACACGGAGGCAACCATGCGAACTTACTTTCGATATCTCAGTATGGCAGGCGGGATGGCGGCATTGGTGATGGCCGCCTCATTGGCCTGCGCGGATGACGGCGAGAAGAAGGACGGGTCGTTGCGCGTGAAGGATTTACCGAAGCCTATCCCGGAGGCAATGAACAAGATCCAGCAGGTCGGCAACGAGGTCGGAAAGGGCATTTCCAAAGCAGCGGGCGAAGGGGCGGAAGCCGTGAAAAAGGCTCTGAAGGGTAACAAAGCCAAAGAGAAGTAAGCCGCCGGACGGTCTCTTCGACGCCTTCCAATTCTGCGCGGGGTTATTTCTTCACTTCCGCTTTGCAGTGCCAGCCGTCGCCCTTGACCGCATTCACTGCGGCCGTCAATTGATCCGCCTTCATTTTGCCGGACTCGCCTGTGACGACGGCATGACCTTTCCGGCTCTTGAAGTCCACGGCGGTTACGCCCGGCACTTTTTTCAATGCCGACTCGACCTCACCCTGGTACAGATCACAAAACTTCCCGCCGAGCGACAGCGTCACTTTCTGATCGTCGGCCCAGGCGGGAGCGGCTAAGAGGATCATCATGGTAGTTGCGAACGGTGCAATCATGGTGTGGCGCATGGGTTATTCTCCAACTATGTCGAATCGAGATTCAAGAAAGCGGCTAACTCATCAGTCAAGTTGATAGCCGCTGCCAGCGTGCGCATCTCACGGATCGATTCAGGCCCTGGTTGTTGCACGGAAAATAATTCGCGCGCATCCAGGAGATCCTGAGGACCTCCTGCATATAATTTCAGAAGGATCAGCGCCTGCCACGATACCACGGGCACGGAACAGCCCAAGATCGAAAGAACCTGCATTCCACCAAAAACCGCATCGGTCCAGTAAGATGGAAGAAGAATCAATTGAATAGGGACCGTCGTGTGTCCGGCA
>DATFCE010000140.1:0-2128 GCA_035253365.1 Nitrospiraceae bacterium | reverse complement strand
CGCCGCGGCAATCGCAATTTCTTCGGCGCACGCTTTTTCGGCAAATATCGCATCATTCATCGCGGGGACGAGCGCGACAACAATCAGGACGCATAGTCTATGGATAGAAGATTTCCACATGAGCGAGTCCTTCCTTATGTCAACCTCATCAAGCACGGAGCGGCAATCGAGAGTTCCACAACTTGAGGATCGACTACGACGTTGACGACGTCCCAGGGTTTGCTCCGCTGTTGCGCTCCGAGGACCGGCCCCAGGCTTTTGACGGTCCATTCCTCTCCATGCACTTTTACCGTATAGACGATGTGGGCTTCCAGATGCTCGATCAACACGATGCGTCCCACCCAGCGATTCCAGCGCTGTTTGCTCCGGCGAAACATTCCGCTTTCCAGCCGCACGGCGCCGGCAGGGATCATGGCGACGACCGGCTGGCCGACGACAAAGCGGCGCGCCTCTCGCTTCACCCATCTGACACGAACATCGGATCGTGTACCCACCTTGATCCGAACACCGGATCTCAGGAGGCCGACATGTTGGGAATGGATGACTCCCCTCACCCAATTCAGGATGGTGCCTTCGGAACACATGCTGCCACTCTCGATATCCCGAGTGGCCATCGCGCTCTGATCGGCCAAGCGAACGACATCGGTCTTGCTGGTCCTCATGATTCGGCCTCCGTGGCTCAGAAAAAGATCTGCAACTGCACCCGAATGGCATTTTCAATCAACGTCCCCCCACGCGCATCGAGAGGGACGGTGCCGGACGGGTTCACGGCTCCCGGAGGCTGCGTCGGCAGAGGAGCACTGCGGCCAATGGCATACCCCCCAGTGCCCATCGCCATGTTCGTATACGTCAACATGAGTTGATAATCGTAGGTACCGAACGGAAACCAATTGAGCGAGGCATCGACCTGCTTGATCAAGTCGCTCGAGGCATTCGTGTCCGGGTCCCAATAGGAATAGCGGGCAGCCACCTCCAAATGCCGAGGAATGAGGTAATATCCGGACTGCACATACCAGCCCGTGGCATTCCCTAAGAGCTGAGGTGTCACGGCTGTGCAGGCGCCGGCGGCATTGAACTGCAAACAGGGTGCACCTTTAAATGTGCGCTCGATGTTCTTGAAGTACCATTCACCTTGAAGGGAAAATCCTCGATACTTGACAACGCCGTCAAATGCGTAGGTCGTGTAATTGACGACACCCCAGCCCAACTGACGGCCGTTGCCGAACGTCGCCAGCTGCCGCCGGAAATTCAGATTGGCCAGGTCGATGCCGACGAAGGCATTGTCGGTGCTGGTGTTGATGCCCGGGTTGTAAGCGAGACCGCCGCCGACCGCCATTTGCGGCGTTTCTGAATACGCCAAATCGCCTTCGCCATAGCCCGGCCGTCCCAGGATGTTCCACTGAAGCCGGCCCGCATACATCAGCTTGTCGATTTCGTTGCGGAAGTTGGCATTAAGGTTGCGCGAGTTCGTCGGACAGCCTGCGGGTGAGGGAAACGGATTTCCTCCTGTTTGTCCGCCGGGGCATCCGACTGTCGCTTCCTCGCTGTCATAGGTGCCGTAGCGGTTGAACAACGGCCCGGCACCGTTGAATACGCCGAGGTAATAATTGACGGGGTAGATTTCGTCGTCATTCATGACCGTGAGGCCGATATCGCGCCGATTCAGACCGCTGGCCGTGAAGGCGTCTTGCACGGGAGCGCGTTCGGCGAACTGCATCGACGCCGTATTGTTGATCTGCGAGCGATTGAAGAAGACCTTGTACTGACCGAGCTGCACGTTCAACAACGGCAAGTGCGTGCTCAACACGTAGTAATCGAGCAGATTGGCGGATCCCGGCGTTTGCGCGTTCTCGGCCGTCTCAAAGCCGATCTGGAGAAAGTACTTGAAGTCGGGACTCAACAAATGGCCCAAAAACAAAAGCCTGGCACGGCGGAGATTGAACTGGCTGGCGAAATCTTCGGATCGGTTTGCCCGGTAGTCGCCGAATACGCCGAGCAGCTCTGGAAAATTTTTCGCATCACCGGGATTCCTCCACGCCTCATTCCGCCATCTCGTGGTTTCACGCAACTGGATACGTCCACGGATCTTGAGGAGAAATGCGTTGTCGTTCATCGAAAAATTGAAACC
>DATFCE010000139.1:0-10490 GCA_035253365.1 Nitrospiraceae bacterium | reverse complement strand
AAGCCCGGCGGCGGCGCGAGGGCTTGGTCATGGGTCTGGCCCTCCTTGAGCACCAGGAGCTCGACATATGGTGGATCGACGGATTGCCAGTGATTGCGCGTCGGCATAATCCTCAGTTCATCGGGATAAAGGTTCGATAGTGATCCCCGGTGTAATACGCTTTTCCGGTGGTCTGTTCGATGACGAGCCGCTCGGCGCCGCGATTCCGACCCTGTATTTTCGGGTTGAGGTCGTATTCGCGGTAGCGACCGGGCGGTAGTCTTCGCTCCCGGTTGTAAAAGAATCGTCCCCCGATGTATCCCGGCAGTGGTTCTCCACGCCGCTTCTGGATTGCGTCTAGAACCGCCTTGGCTTTCAGCGGCGGCGTGTGCACGGAGTCGTGATCCGCCGGTCCGCCTTCGTCCAGGATTACGCCGAGTTCGTCCAACACCGCAGCCGGCGAACTCGGACCGTCGGCTGCACAGACCAGACCGACCGCGACCGAGAGGAAGAGACCGGCAAGAGGAAGAAGCCGTATCGCGGCGATGGTAAGTCTCATAGACGACCGGCAGAGGGCGAGACGCGACGGAATGCGGACCATAGCATGCAGCCGCACGGCACGCAACGGCGGTCGCAAACGTGCCATTCCATTGCGAGGCCGTACCCCCTTTGTTAGAATGCCTCACGGGACATCCGGCATGCCGCGCGCATGAGGCAGCGAAAATTATGAGAAAAGCGAAGATTGTATGCACGATCGGGCCGGCCAGTGACGCTCCTGCCATGCTGGATCGTTTAATCGAAGGCGGGATGGACGCGGCGCGATTGAACTTCTCACACGGCACCCATGAGTCGCACGGACGCGCAATCAAAGCCATCCGTGAGGCGGCCGGCCGGCGGCGCGTCTCGGTGGCGATCATGCAAGACCTGCAAGGCCCGCGTATTCGGGTCGGCGAGCTCCCTTCCGGCGGGCTCGATCTCGATCCCGGCCGGATCGTGCGGCTTTTCCCCACCGACGCTACCCCGCCACCGGCCCTGTCCGGAACTACCGATGCCGTACAGATACCCGTGACCTACTCACACTTGAACAACGACATCAAGCGTGGCGCTCGGGTCCTAATCGACGACGGCCTCATTGAGCTGAAAGTGGATCGCGTGTCCGAGCAGGCCGTCGAATGCCATGTCGTAACGGGCGGCCATGTGACGACTCACAAAGGCATCAACCTTCCCGGCACCGCGATCAGTTCGCCGACGATTACCGACAAGGATCGCGACGATCTTCGCTTCGGGATTGCGCAGGGCGTGGACTATGTCGCGCTGTCGTTTGTCCGTGGCCCCGACGACGTGGCGGCCGCCAAAGAGTTGATTCGCCATTTCGGCGGCGACGTGCCGGTCATCGCGAAAATCGAGCGGCGAGAAGCGGTGGATTGCATGGAATCGCTCCTCGAGCAGGCGGACGGCATCATGATCGCCCGCGGCGATCTGGGAGTTGAAATGGGGCCTGAAGCCGTGCCGATTCTCCAAAAGCGGTTGATCTCGGAAGCCAAGCGTCGCCGGTGTGTCGTGATTACGGCGACGCAGATGCTGGAATCGATGACCCACAACCCCCGGCCCACGCGCGCTGAGGCCTCGGACGTGGCAAATGCGATTTTCGACGGCACCGATGCCGTCATGCTGTCCGCCGAGACGGCGATGGGGCAGTATCCGATGGAAGTGGTCCGCGTGATGGATCGCATCGTGCGGGCGGCGGAGGCGGGAAAAGAACCCGGCGTCATCCGACGCGCCGAGCCGGGGCGCAACGTCACATTTACGGAAGCCACCTGCGCGGCCGCCTCGTCCGCCGCCGCGGCCATTCAAGCGCGGGCGATCGTCGTCTTCAGCGAATCAGGGCCGACGGCTCGATTGTTGTCGAAGCAGCGGCCGGCCGCGCCGATCATTGCATTTACGCCGTGTGAACCCGTCCGGCAACGGATGAATCTCTACTGGGGAGTGATTCCCCACACGATGCCGCTGATCATCGAGACGGACAAGCGCATCAGCGAGGTTGAGCGACGCTTGAAAGGCGAAGGGCTCGTGGAAAAAGGGCAGCGGATCGTCATCGTGTCGGGCGCCTTACCGGGACGCACGGGCGGGACCAATTTAATGAAGTTGCACGAAGTGGGGTGAAGGCGTGCGGGCATTCTTGACGAAATATCTGTGGTCGCTGACAGTAGTGATCGCGCTGGTCCTTGGCGCCGGTGATGGCTTGGGGCAGACGGGCGCGCTGAACAAAGATCCGTCGAAGCTCCTGAAAAAATATCTGTCGCTGGATATGCGGGGCGCGCGGCTGGAAGCGATTTCCTGGGAATCGCAAAAACCGTATATCGACTGGGTGGAAGAGCCGGTGTGGGGCCGCGTCGTCGTTGTGACGGCGTACGAGGTGATGGAAGACCTTGAGCAGTGGGACGTGAAGGATAATCTGGACGTCGTGATTCCCGTGGAGTTCAAAGTGTTAGGGTCGGTGTATTTGGACCAAGCCACGTTTCTCGCGGAGGCGCAGGTGGAGCGGATTGGATTTCGGATTAAAGCCGTCAGAGGCTACTGGCGGATCGTCGAACCTCTTATTCCGCCCCATGTCGGCTATAAGCGCATGATGAACTTCGTCCGGCAAGCCATTGTCGAAGAGACCGAGCCCTCCCGGGTGGCCGCCTTGTCCACGCTCAAAGACGAGCTGAGAAGGGCGCAATAATGGCGGGCCAAACGCCGATCGATCTTCTGATTTTTGACCTGGACGGCACGCTGATCGAATCCAAATGGGACATCGCCGCGGCGGTCAATCTCACATTGAAGGATCTCGATCTGCCGATTCGGGAGCAGGATGAAATCTTCAGTTTCGTCGGCGACGGCGTCAAGCGTCTGCTGCGACTCTCGGTCGGCGAGGACAACCTCGATCGGTACCAGGAAGCATTGAAAGTCTTTCGCGGCCACTACCTGACCCACTGCCTCGATCGAACCATCTTCTACCCCGGCATCGACACTGTCCTGACGCATTTCAAAGACAAACACAAGGCCGTCGCGACCAATAAGTCCTTGGAGTACACGACCAAGATTCTTCAAGGGCTCGGGGCGCAGCACTTTGCCTATGTCGTCGGCGGCGATAATGGCTATGGATTGAAGCCCGAGCCCGGCATGCTGCTAAAGATTTTGGAGGTGTTACAGGTCGAGAAGGATCGGGCCGTCTTGATCGGGGACAGCACCAACGACATCAACGGCGGGCACAATGCAGGGATCCGGGTCTGTGCGGTAGGATATGGCATGGGAAATCGCGGAAAAATGATCGCGTGCCAACCCGACTGGTTCATCGAACAACCTGAAGAACTCATGGAGCTGTTTACATGATGGTGTATAGGACGTTCGCCGTTCTTCTCCTGAGCCTGAGCCTCAACCTCAGCCTGTTTTTGCTGCGAGGCAGCGCGGCGCCGTCGGGGCTTGCCGAACGGATCATCGAACACAAGCTGGACAATGGCCTGACGCTCTTGATGGTCGAGCGCCATCAAGCGCCGGTCGTCTCGATCAATGTGACGTTCCGCGTCGGTGGAATGAACGAGCACAACGGCATGACCGGGATTGCGCATCTCTATGAGCACATGGCCTTCAAAGGAACCAAGGTGCTGGGCACGAAGGATTACGAGCGGGAGCAGCCCTATCTGGAGGAGTTGGATCGGCTCAACGAAAAGATCGAGGCGGTTCGCGAACAGTTGCGGCAAACAGGACGGGACGATTCACCGGCCCTTCGGCAATTGCGCGAGACCTTTAAAGAGGCGCAAGAACGCGCGGATGAGTGGGTGGTCGGCAACGAATTGGCGCAGCTCTATCAGCGCCATGGCGCCGTGGGACTGAACGCCTCCACGGGCAAGGATGTGACGCGCTATACCGTGAGCCTGCCGGCCAACCGGCTGCCGCTTTGGGCGGCCGTCGAGGCGGATCGCATGGCGAATCCCGTGTTGCGCGAATTCTATAAAGAGCGGGCCGTCGTGCTGGAAGAGCGGCGCTTGCGGACCGATGACAGTCCGGCCGGCTCGCTGTACGAAGCCTTTGCCGCCGCGGCCTTTCGGGCGCATCCGTATGGGTTCCCCACGATCGGGTGGGCCTCCGATATTCAATCGCTGACCCCGGCGGAAACCCAACGCTTCTTTCGCACCTATTATGGACCGGCCAATGCCGTCATCGCCATTGTCGGAGACATCAACCCTCCGGAGGTCATCGCCTTGATCGAACAGACCTTCGGCAAGATTGCGGCCACGCCGTCGCCGCCTTCGGTGGTCACGGTGGAGCCGCCGCAACGCGGCGAGCGGCGCGTGGAAGTGGAGTTCGACGCCGAGCCCGTGTTGTTGCTCGGCTATCACAAGCCGGCGCTGGGGCATCCCGACGATTATGTCTTTGATGTGATCGATTCCATTTTGTCGGAGGGGCGGACCTCCCGCCTCTACACACGCCTGGTTCGCGAGAAACGAGTCGCTGCGTCGGTCGATACGCAATCCAGCTTCCCCGGGGCGCAAGCGCCGAACCTCTTTGTCATCAGCGCGACGCCGCTCATGCCCCATACGGCGCGCGAAGTTGAGGCCGCTATCGATCAGGAGATCGAGCGCCTGAAAACGGAGCCGGTGGCGGCGACGGAATTGGAAAAGGTGCTGAACAATTTGGATGCCGATCTGTTGCGGTCGCTTCGGTCCAACAGCGGGCTGGCGTCGCAATTGGCCTACTACCAAACCGTTGCGAAGGATTGGCGGTATCTGCTTACGGCTCGTGATCGTATCGCGGCCGTGACGCCCGCTGATATTCAAAGGATCGCGTCCCGGTACCTGGTCCGTTCGAACCGCACGGTCGCTTCCTTGGTCAAGCCCGCCGCGGCCACCGCGCCGCCCTATGGGCTACGCCAAACTTCCACCAATGCGCCGGTGGTGGCGCCATGAATATGAAACGGCGTCGTATTCCCGCCTTTCGCGGCTTGCTCTGGCTGGCGGCCATCGTGCTGGTGTTTCTTCCAGCTGCCTTCGATCATGGCGCGCTGACGGCCACGGCCGGCGCCGGGCCGTCGATGGCCGCATCGAACGACCCGCGGCAGATGCATTTCGAACCCGTGGAGATTCACCCGCCGGATCCGGAGCGGATCGTGCTGGACAACGGCATGGTCGTCTACCTCCTCGAAGACCATGAGTTGCCGTTGATTACCATCAGCGCCACCGTCAAGACCGGGGGCTGGCTGGATCCACTTGAGAAGATCGGCTTGGCCTCGCTGACCGGCGCCGTCATGCGAAGCGGCGGGACTCAACGCACGGCGGCTGCTGAGCTGGATGAGGCATTGGAACGGTTGGCGGCGCATCTGTCCGTCACGATCGGAGTCGAGTCGGGCGTCGCGACCTTGGACGTGCTGAAAAAGGACCGTGATCGCGGCCTGGCGATGTTCGCCGACGTGCTCCGGACGCCGGCGTTCGAGCCGGCCCGGGTGGAGTTGGCGAAACTACAGGCGAAAGAAATGATTCGTCGCCGCCAGGATCAGCCGCAATCGATCGCCGGGCGGGAGTTTGCCAAGTTGCTCTATGGGCCTACCCATCCATTCGCGCGGGAAAGTTCGGCCGATTCCATTTCACGCATTTCTCGGGATGATCTCATCGCATTCCACACGGCAACTTTTCATCCCAATGGGATCATTCTCGGCGTCACGGGAGACTTCGTAAAGGCCGACATGCTCGCCAAGCTCCGGGATGTGTTTGGAGACTGGCGGCCTGGGGAGGTCTCGCCGGTCGTCTTTCCGCCGGTGACGGTGGCATCAGACCGGGATGTGCGGTTTATCGGCAAAGGCACGACGCAAACCCATCTTCGAGCCGGGCATCTTTCGGTGAAGGAAAACGACCCTGACTATCCGGCGATGGTGCTCTTGAACGACATTTTGGGCGGCGGCTCGTTTCGAAGCCGGCTGTTTCAGGACGTGCGCACGAAACATGGACTGGCCTATTCGGTCGGGAGCGTCCTGCGAAGCGGATCGCATGCGCCGGGTGTGTGGGCCATGCGGACGGAAACCAAAACGACCTCGACCCAGGAGACGATCACCCATCTCATCGCCAACGTTGAGCGGCTGCGCGAGCAGCCCGTAGGAGACGACGAATTGCAGGAAGCGAAGGATGCATTCGTCAACTCGTTTGTCTTTTCCTTCACGAGCCCGGCGAGCATCGTCAATCACCTCATCGAGCTCGAGTACGACGGCTTGCCCACAGACTTTCTCCAGCGGCTCCGCGATCAAGTCATGAAGCTTACTAAGGATGATCTTTTGCGCGTGGCCCGCGCGCATTTTCATCCCGATCGGATGAAGATCTTGGCCGTCGGCCCGCCGGACACGGCGGCGGTGTTGTCATCGTTCGGAGATGTGAAGGAAATTAAGTTGGGAGCGGAGAACTAACTCTCGCGCTTGCCTTGCGGGAGAGGGAGGGTAGTGCAGATCAGCGAGTCATTAAGGTGGCCTCGGCTTGAGAAGGGCGGGCACTCCGGCTTCGCCATGAGGCGTTGAAGTCATACTCCCCGTTGAATCATACTTTTGGTCGCCTGCGACTATAAAGCTTCGCCGCTGCGGCGAAATACCGTCGCAAGCGACAGCGTTATTTTGCTTTTGTATCAAGAACGCCGCTATGGCGAAAGCCTCCGTGCCCGTCCCTTCCATCCGAGGCGTCAATTAATAACGGTTCTGCTGGCAACGGGAAAAGGAGTATTGGATGGCCATTACTGAGACGTAGATAGATCAGGCATTTTCGGATTATGGGAAAACTTATGGAGGTGTCCGAGAGGATTATTTTGGGCTTATTTATCTGAAACAAGAGTTTGGTCTGTCTTTCGAAAATGCAGCGACTCAGATCGCTTTTGGATGCAACGATTATGGCTTCGATGGGTTCACCTAGACATACAAAGGCGGAATTTTTACTTGTTTCAATTCAAGTGGTCGAACTCGCACGCATTATTCAAGCAATCCTTTCAGCGCCTAATAGATGCTGGAATGGAACGAATATTTGGAAATCCAACACAAGATCAGAGGCAAAACCAGGGGCTTTTACAACTCAGGAGTCGTCTCCTCAACGATCAGGCTCTCGTGGATCGTGTTTTAATTCATTTTGTTTTTAATGGTGAACCAGAAGACGCAGAGCGTAGTCAAGTGTTAGATAAGCTTCGTGAAGATCTAGAGGGCAAGAAATATCTGATCGACCAATTTTTTGGCCGTCCTGTAACTATGATTCATGAGTACGGGTCTGCAGTTACCAAACGCGTCGGTTCAACCGCACACCAACGGCTCACACTTATCCACTGCGCATAGGCGAGACATTAAAGCATTGTGGCCCTAATGATGAATTGATGTTTATCGGCTTCGTTAAGCTAATTGACTTGCACGCAATGTTCCGTGAGATGAACCAGCGTTTCTTTGAACGTAATATTCGCTCAGGTTTAACTGGAGAAGAAGCACCCAATAGGGCAATCACACAATCTTTGAAACAAATAATTTTGGGTAAATTGGAAGATCCTTCAGTGTTTGCATTTAATCATAACGGTGTCACGTTATTTGCAGAAAAGTTCGATAGGTTAAACGATCACTTCTTGATTACTGAACCACGCTTGTTAAACGGAGCTCAAACCTTAACAACATTTGACCGTTTTATTAAGCATAACGAGGGAGATCATAAACTGACCGATAAGGTGTTGCTCGAAAGTTTGACTGTGCTGTGTAAGATCATTACAAGAGCCAAACCTGAATTCATTGTGACTGTAACAATTAATAACAACCGTCAGAATCCCGTGATGCCTTGGAATCTTCGGGCGAATGACGAGATACAGTTGGAGCTTCAGGATAAATTTAGGGACGATCTAGGAATTTATTATGAGCGTCAGGAAAACGCATTTTCCAATCTCACAAATGCTGATCTCGAAGACATGGAGATAGCTCCTGGTAAGGCCTTGGAGTTGTTTCGCCTTGCCAGACTCTTCTAGTCTCCGAAGGTGAAATTGACAAGCTATCAAAAATCCGTGACGTCTTTGAGAATGACAAGACTTACAACCCAATTTTTTCATCTTCACGACTAGAAGCTGATGCTAAAGAGATCATTCTCTGCTACAAAATCCAATTTCGGTTGAACAGACTTATTCGGGAGATAATTGACAAGGGAATTAAAAAGTATGCTTATATTCGTCGTGCTCGAAATCTCTTATGGGGCCTGCTTTGCCAAGGCATGCTGAATGATGAACGACTTTCTGATTATGCCGAGAAATTTGGGAAGACCCTTGTTGTCGAAGCTGATTTTACGAACTGGTTGTCGACGCGTGCCCGAATCTTAATTTCTAAGGTTGTTGAAAAGGAACCTTACGCTCAGATGCTTGCTGAAGAACGCTATGATTTCTTGCGAACGCGAGCCGTATATGAAAAATGCATGGAGCTGGCATACCAGAAGTGGGAATGGACTCAGAAGAAGCTCTGTTAAAGTGACCGCAAGATCCTACAAATGAGATGCGCCATGGCATTCATTGACTGATCGAGCAAGGAATCCGGAGCGTGAAAGACTCGCCCAAGAGGTTAGACGCGCTAGAAAGGCAGAAAGCCATTAGAAAATGGGCGACGATAGATCATCGGACCTGACCGTGCCGATTGAGATCAAGGTCATCCAGGGGAGCATTCTGGACGCGGATGTCGAGGTAATCGTCAATGCGGCGAACAGTCTCGGCATTATGGGCGGAGGTGTGGCGGGCGCCATCAAGCGGGCGGCCGGCGCGGAGGTTGATGAAGAAGCGCGCGGGCAGGCGCCGATTCCCGTCGGGCGCGCGATTCTGACTTCCGGCGGCAAGACTCGCTTTCATGGGATTATTCATGCCCCGACCATGCCGCAACCCGCCATGCGTATCGATCCCGAAAATGTGGCGCTCGCGACTCGGGCGGCTCTGTCTCTGGCAGACACATACGGGTTTCACTCCCTTGCTCTACCGGGGATGGGGACGGGAGTGGGCGGGGTCGTTCATGAAGAGGCAGCCTCGCTGATGATCCAAGAGATTCGACAGTACACCGCACGGGTGCTTCAGATGGTCGTGCTGGTGGACGTGGACCTTGCCATGGTACGCGCGTGGGAGGCTTGCCTGAAGTAAAAAGGTAAAGTTCAAAGAAAAAAGATCAATTTTTTACTGGCTCATAACTATGTCCTTAGAAGATGAATTTTCCGACATTGTGAAAAAGGCCCGGACCGGGCAAGGGTTGACGGTGGAGGCCATCGCAAAGGCTAGCGGGGTGCCCGTCAGCGAGGTCACGCTGCTCGAACGCGGAACCCGCCTCCCCACACGGCCGGAAGCCGACGCGGTGGCAACCGCCTTGCGCTTGCGCGGCGAGCCGCTTGCTCAGATTGCGGTGGAGGGATGGACGCCGGCGCCGGTGCCGGCCCGTTTCAACGGACTTGAGACCGTACTCGGCGACATCGGCGGCTATGCAGTGAAAGGCTACGTGTTGTACGATACAGAGGCGGGGGAGGGCATCATCATCGATACCGGCTACAATTCTCAAGCGATGCTGAATTTTTTCGAAGAGAAGAGACTTCGCTTGACCGGCATCTGCTTGACGCATGGCCACAGCGACCATGCAGGCGGGTTGGATCGTCTCCTCGCGCGGTGGCCGGTGCCGGTTTATCTTGGCGCTGAAGATCTGAATCTATTGCCGTGGACGCCCCCCATGGACCGATTAACGTTGGTGGGACCGGACGAGGATGGACGCACGATCGCGGTCGGCCGTCTTTCTGTTCGTATGATCATGACCCCCGGACACACACCCGGCGGCATTTGTTACCGCGTAGAACAGAAGGATCGCTCGCTCTGCTTCGTCGGTGACACGCTGTTTGCCGGTTCAATCGGCCGCGCGAATCCGTCTTCGCTCTATCCGGTGCATCTTGAGTCCGTTCGCCGGCGGGTCTTGACCTTGCCGTCACCCACCGTGCTGCTTCCCGGTCATGGTCCCGGAACGACCGTGGTGGAAGAACTCGCGCATAATCCGTTTGCCGCGGGGTCGTAGAGAACATGGATCATAATCGCCACGACCAGTGGTTGAGCCATCCTCAGTATTCTTCTCCAGTCCGACAAGATCTGCCGTTTTCCGATCCCGGCTTGGAGCGGGATGGCATGCAGCAGATTCGAGAGGAGGCTTCCGAGACCATCTCCAGTCGTCTCTTGCCGATCGGCCTCTTTCTGGCCACCGTCTTTACGACATTGTGGGCCGGCGCCTATGCGACCAATACCAAACCGTTACAAGGGGCGTGGCAATTTCTCATGAACGATCCATCGGCTCTCTGGAAGGGCATTCCGTTTGCAGGGACCCTGTTGGGCATTCTGGTGACGCATGAGTTCGGGCATTACCTGCTCTCGCGCATTCACCGCGTCCCAACGTCGCTTCCCCTGTTCATTCCCGGTCCGCCCCATTTCATCGGGACGTTTGGGGCGATCATTCGCATGCGCGGTCCCATCCTCAG